>NZ_CANCWQ010000011.1:0-57010 GCF_947381555.1 Limosilactobacillus pulli | reverse complement strand
CAAGCACAGATCGAGGCACTTGTCATGACGAATAATCTAGCAAAATTTGGAATGTTACAAACTAGCAATTGACGTATTGATTATACCTTATTTAGTAAATATGAGTAAATAATAGGTAAATAAAAAGCATGAAATCGCCATTAAGCGTATTTCATGCCCTAGCAGACGTAAGTTAGTCATTTTTATTATCTGTTGACGAGCGATACTCCATCAAGATTGCCGAGCGGGGATGCTTGTTTTGGTCTTCAACCGTTGCATCACCCGTTTTGATGAAGCCATATTTTTGATACAGTCTGATTGCAAGTACGTTGTCGCTGAAAACGTCTAAAACCAGTTTTTCCAAGGTACTGTAGTTTTCAAACCAATATGTGGCCTCATCAACCAATAGGCTGCCAATCCCATTTTGCCAAAAATCTTTTAAGACGGCTACACCCAGCTCGCCGACTTGAGGCTGATCAGCCAGCCCCATGATCGTAACGATGCCAATTGGCTG
The DNA here is from genome assembly GCF_947381555.1 of Limosilactobacillus pulli. Taxonomy (NCBI): domain Bacteria; kingdom Bacillati; phylum Bacillota; class Bacilli; order Lactobacillales; family Lactobacillaceae; genus Limosilactobacillus; species Limosilactobacillus pulli. Next base: position 56,517 of record NZ_CANCWQ010000011.1, on the reverse strand, counting down.
ATCTTGGTACTGAGCCAATAGAATCAATGAATCCGTACTTTCGCAGATATCACAAAGGCTGTATTCTTCCTGCTCAACCGTTAGCTTGTCTAAGTGCGGTACCAAGATAGCCTCGCTTTCCAAGGATAATTGCCTAAGCAGCTTCAAAATGGCCTGGGCATCTGCTGGCGTGGCTAGTTTGATTCCTACTGTTTCAGTCATGAGCAGTCACCATTTGATTAACGATTGTCTCAAAACGCGCACCATGCGGCTCAAAGCTTAAAATGCGGGTCTTTTCGTCATCAGTACGTTTAAAGTTGATTGCCAAAAAATCAGCTGGCAGCTCATCTTCAATAAATTCTGCCCATTCAACCACGCTGATGCCATCACCATCAAAATATTCTTCCAATCCCAAATCTTCGGCACCGCCATTTTCCAGACGATAGATATCCATATGATAGAGCGGCAAGCGTCCTGATTGATATTCACGAATAATCGTAAACGTTGGGCTTTTGATTACGTCCTTAATACCAAGTCCGGCAGCCAGTCCTTTGGTGAAGGTCGTTTTACCGGCACCGAGGTCACCGTTTAAAACAATCACGTCACCAGCTTGTAAGTATGGTGCCAGCTTTTGTCCCATTGCCATCGTTGCTTCTCGATTGTGTAAGATTAATTCAGTCATTATTATTGTCCTTTGCTGGAATTGGCCATTTTGATCAAATTACTGACCATGGCCTAACGCTTTCTATTTTAGCGTATCGACGTTATAAAGCCAAAAAAGGCCGCCTGACTTCTGCCAGACGACCTGGATTTTATAATGCCTGTGCTGCCGTAATCAAGGCAACCTTGTAGACGTCTTCTTCATTGCATCCCCTTGACAGGTCGGCAATTGGCGCGTTCAAGCCTTGCAGAACCGGTCCAATCGCTTCAAAGCCGCCCAAACGTTGGGCAATCTTGTAGCCAATATTGCCCGCTTCCAGACTTGGAAAAACAAAGACGTTGGCATGACCAGCTACCTTAGAGCCAGGGGCCTTTAATTCGGCCACGGCTGGTACGATGGCAGCATCAAACTGCAGCTCGCCATCAATTGCCAATTCTGGATCGGCAGCTTGAGCCAGCTTGGTTGCCTCAGCCACTTTAGTAACCATTTCGCCCTTCGCCGATCCCTTGGTCGAAAAGCTCAGCATAGCAACACGAGGGTCAAGGCCAAATAATTTAGCCGTCTTGGCGCTTTCCACAGCAACCTCAGCCATCGTTGGCGCATCCAGCTCGATATTGATGGCACAGTCGGCAAAAATGTAGCGCTGATTGCCCTTTTGCATCAAAAAGGCCCCACTGATCCGCTTGATGCCTGGCTTGGTCTTAACGATCTGCAAAGCTGGCCGGACCGTGTCACCAGTTGAGTGAATGGCACCAGAAACCATTCCGTCAACCTTACCCATGTAAACCAGCATCGTGGCAAAGTAGCTGACGTCTTTGAGCATGGCATCGACTTGTTCAGGCGTGTTCTTACCGTGACGCCGCTCTAAAAGTGCCGCATGCATTGCTTGGTAGTCAGCAGCTGGATAGGCGGCCGGATCCATAATCTCAACACCAGTCAAATCAACGCCGTTTTGTGCTGCGGCTGCTTTGATCTTAGCCTCATTACCCAGCAGAATTGGCGTCAAGAGGCCATCGTGTGCCAGACGGGCCGCGGCGCCAAAAACTCGCTCATCCGCGCCTTCTGGAAAAACGATCCGCTTGTTTGCTGATGAAAGCTGTGTCTTCAAATGTTCAAATACATCCATTATTCATAACCTCGCTTCTATGTCTGCATCTATTGAGCATCAAGATCAACATGTTCGGGCAGGCGCCAGTCAATTGGCGTCTCTCCCATTGCCACCAGAGCCTCATTGGTTTTTGAGAAAGGCTTTGAGCCAAAGAAGCCACGGTTGGCAGAAAAAGGACTGGGGTGCGGTGATTGTAAAACGATGTTGGTCTGCGTGTTGATCAAAGGAATCTTGGATTGGGCTGCCTTGCCCCAAAGAATAAATACCACTGGTCGCGGCCGTTCCGACAGCGCATGAATCGCTGCATCCGTAAGCTGCTCCCAACCATGACCGCGATGCGAGAATGCTTGACCAGCCCGCACGGTAAGCACCGAGTTCAAAAGCAGTACGCCTTGATCGGCCCACTTCTTCAGATAACCGTGATTAACCGGTGGATAGCCAAGGTCACTTTGCAGCTCTTTATAGATATTTTGTAAGGAAGGCGGAATCTTGACCCCCGGCAAAACCGAAAAGCTGCAGCCATGTGCCTGATGCGGTCCATGGTAAGGATCCTGTCCTAAGATTACCACTTTTACCTTTGAAAATGGAGTCCATTCAAAAGCTTCAAAAATATGATGCATTTCAGGATAGATCGTCTGATGAGCATACTCATCGGCTAAAAAAGCGTGCAGCTGCGCATAATATGCAGATTCAAACTGGGGTTCCAAGACGCCCCACCAATCGTTATGGATAAGTTGTTTCAAAGTCAGCACCTCGTGAATATTTTAACATGATTATGATGATTACGATACGTTATTGACTGTTTTTATTGCCAACAGCTGTTAAAATAGTGATAGATACTTAAGAAAAGTGGTGATTTCTGTCATGCGGCAATTGTACATCCGCGACCGTTCAACCGATCTGAATGGCGCCACTGTCATTCACGATGAAAGCGGCCATTCATGCTATCTCTTAGCCGGCAAATGGGGCATTCGCTACGATGCACTTTCATTATATACGATGAGCGGTGAATTGTTGGCAGAAGCCAAGCAGCTGACACTTGGGCTGACGCCAAAGTTTGCCCTTTATTTGAATCAGCGACAAGTTGGCACGATCGGCAAATCACTGGGCTTTTTTCATGAACTAATCTATATTCGCGGCTTAAACTGGATTGTCGTTGGTTCGCTGATGAGCGGACACTTCAAGGTCTTTTGTGGCAGCCGGCTAATTTTTGAGGTTGAGCCGGTGCAAAATACCGGGGGCTTTTGTAGTCGATTAAGTGTCGTCAATCAGGCCGATGAGCCATTGGCAATTCTGACGGCAACAATCATCAATCGCTGGGCCAGACATCAGGATCGCCAGCCGCTGCATGAAAAACTGCGTCAGCTGAATCCGATGTCATCAACTGATCAAGGCGATCTAAGCATGGGATTCGTGCCGAAAACACTGCTTAATGATCAAAACATCGGCAAACACATTCATCAGCCAGAATAAAAACGGGGTGCATCTTTTTATAATGCACACCCGTTTTATTTTACTCAAGATCCGACTTAATAATGCTTCAAAACACGTTCAATCTGTCGTTCCTGCTCACGCTTCTTGATCGACTCACGCTTATCGTATTCATGCTTTCCTTTGGCCAGACCAAGCAGCACCTTGGCATAACCGTGCTTGATATACATTTTCAGCGGAATCAGCGCAATCCCCTTGGTCGACAGCTCACCAGCAATCTTTTTAATCTCTTTTTTATGCAGCAGCAGCTTACGATTGCGCAACGGATCATGATTAAAGAACGTGCCGTTGTCATATTGGCTGATATGCACGTTCATCAGCCATAATTCGCCATTATGCAGCTGTGCAAAGCCATCCTTAAGGTTGACGCGGCGAGCCCGTACTGACTTGATCTCAGTTCCAGTCAGTGCAATGCCGGCCTCATAGGTTTCTAAAACCGCATAATCATGACGCGCTTTTTTATTTTGGGCAACCAGATTATCGTCTTTTTCGTGATGGGATTTTTTTGCCATCTTTTTCCCTCCCGTTAAAGCCTAACGCTAGCGCCGATTACCGTTATTGTGTCCACGCTGAGAACGTTTGCCACCGTCATGTCGATGCGATGGACCGCGGTCAAACAGATGATTACTGCGCCGGCCGTTGCCATTGCCCTTACCGCGGTAGGAACGCTGGCTGCCATTTTTATCGCGACCATTACGACCAAACTTGCCATGCTTGTCATCTCGATTATTGCGCCCACGACTGTTAAAGCGACCATCGTTTTTACGCGGTACGCGCAGCTTGGTCGTTGGTGCGTCTTCAGGGTTGACCAGCTCAAAGTCGACTTCGCGCTGATCCTTGTCAACTCTAATCAATTTAACCTTAACCGGCTGACCAATCTGGAAGATGTGATGATGACGACGACCAACCAGGGCCATGTTGGATTCTAGGTACTCATAAAAGTCATCATTCATAACACTGATGTGAATGAGACCCTCAACGGTATTTTCCAAGGCCACGAACAGGCCAAATTTCATTACCGAGCTGACAACGGCATCAAACGTTTCGCCAACGTGATCTTCCATATATTCGGCCTTCTTCATGCTGTCAACATCCCGTTCGGTATCGATCCCACGTCGTTCGGTAACCGAGGTATGCTCAGCCACTTCTGGCAGCCAATCACGGTACTTAGACTTGGCTTTTTCAGTCGTGCCGTTTTCGGCATACCAGCTGATCAAACGGTGGACCATTTCATCAGGATAACGGCGAATCGGTGAGGTAAAGTGCGTATAGTATTGAGCACCCAGACCAAAGTGTCCGACCTCTTCATCGGCATATTTAGCCTGCTGCATGCTTCTGAGCATCATTACCTGAACCATCTGCTCTTCTGGCTTGCCTTCTACGCTCTTTAAAACGTCTTGGAGCATCTTAGGCTTGACGTTTTTCAGATCACCCTTCATCTCAATACCAAAGACACTGAGCAGCTCAGCAAAGCTCTTAATCCGGTCGGCATCCGGTGTTTCATGAATCCGGTATAAAAATGGCACGTGCAATTTATAGTAATGCTCAGCCACGGTTTCATTGGCTGCCAGCATAAACGATTCGATCATCCGTTCTGAAGTCCCCCGCTCCCGCAGCTGAATGTCAGTTGGATGCCCTTCTTCATCAACAATGATTTTGGCTTCTGGTGCGTCAAAATCGATCGCACCACGGTCATGTCGATGCTTTAAAAGAATCTGGTGCAATTCGCCCATCGTCTCAAACATTGGCACCAGTTCCTCATATTCTTTGATTACCTGCGGATCATGATCTTCTAAGATGGCATTGACTGCCTTGTAGGTCATTCGCGCATGTGAGCGCATTACGCTAGGGAAGATTTCGTGTTTGACGATATTGCCCTGCGGATCAATTTCCATCTCACAGCTCATTGCCAAACGCTCTTCATTTGGATTCAAAGAACAGATCCCATTTGACAATCGCTTTGGCAGCATCGGAATTACCCGATCCGTTAAATAGACTGAAGTTCCACGCTTAAAAGCCTCTTTATCCAGTGCTGAGCCAGGCTTAACGTAGTGCGTAACGTCTGCAATGTGAACGCCCAGGTGATAATTGCCATTGTCTAATTTCCAGGCAACTACGGCATCGTCAAGGTCCTTTGATTCAATACTGTCGATGGTAACCAGCGGCTGAGCGGTAATGTCTTTGCGACCCTTCTTTTCTTCTGGCAAAACATGGTCTGGAATAGCGTTGGCCTCGTCCATAACTTCTTGCGGAAAGACGTGCGGAACGTCATGGGCATAAACGACGGAGAGAATGTCGATACCAGGCTGGTCCTTATCGCCGATTACTTCAGTTACCATCCCCGTCATGATTTGTGACGATTCATCGCTTGGATAAGAAGAAATCGTGGCATTAACGATTTCGTTGTCTTCTGGGTGCAGACCATCATCTGTGACAAAAAACCGGAAATTACTGAGTTTTTTGTCCTTTAGAATAATCTCGCCAATGAAATGTCCCATCGTAATATTTTTAAACTCACCGACCACGTGCTCATAATGCCGCGTCAGAATCTCGGTAACCTGTCCTTCTGGTCCTTGATCACTGCCTGGTTCTGGCATGCGCAAAATCTTGACCTCAACCTCATCACCACTCATTGCGTGCATAGTGTGATCGGGATTGACGTAGATATCAGGCTGTTCGGGATCGTAGGCCACAAAACCAAATCCCTTGGCATTTCCCCGAAAGACCCCACTGACCGTCTTTGGCTTAATCACGGCCTTAAACTCGCCTTGATCCGTTACCATGACCTTTTTGTCACGTTCCAATTGAGCCAGTGCCTGCACGACCGGCGTAAATTGGTCAGCTCTGTTCATTCCCAGCTGCTGGGCGATTTTTTCAGCCGAAAAGCTGAGTTCTTGATGATCGAGTAAACGCTTGAGTATTTCAAGTTGTAATTGTGTCATCCATATACCTCTTTAATAAATAAAAAGCCCCCTGAGATTGGCAGGAGACACTTAAACTAGTGTGAAGAAACATAGACCAGCGCCAGTGCCAAAATAAAGAAGAGGGCACCAAAGATGGTCGTAGCAATCTGCATAACCGCTTCAAAACCGCGAGCCTTGCGCCGACTGAACAGGTCGCCAGCACCCCCGGTCAAAGCGGACATGGCATCGTTGTCATTCTTGGCTGGCTGCATCATTACGCAAGCAATTAAAATGACGCAGACAATCAAGAAGAGGGTCATAATCGTATTATACAAAAAAGATTTCCTCCTATTTCACCCACTATATCCGTTAAATCATACCATATTTTCAGTCATTTGGCTAATCATGCAACGATTGCCGAGCCGCGGCATTGATCCGTGCCTGGTTGGCAATGTGATTTTTACCGCGCAATTGAACGACCAGCGTATCACCAGCCTTTAATCTGGTATTGCCACGCGGAATCAGCTGGTTTTCACCACGATAGATGCAAGTGATCAGCGCCCCGGCTGGCCAGTCAAAATCCTTAATTAAGCAGCCATCCAGTACGGAACCAACAAAAATCGGCGTTGTCATCTGGGTCAGGCCCAACAGCTCTCTTTGCGGATGTTTGTGCATCATGTTGGCAAACATCGCCGCATAAATCGGCGTGCCGCCCATCAGATCAACCACCAGCCAAGCCACAATCGAGACAATCGCCAGGGGCATCAGATGTGTCAGCGTCCCCACCATTTCCGTAATCAATAAAATCGCCGTAAAGGGGGCCTTGCTGATACAGGCAAAGTAGCCGGCCATAGCACAGATAACGTAATTTGGCAGATACTTGGCTGGAATCAATCCCCAATGGATCATGATTGCGCAATAGAGTGCCCCGATAATGCCACCCAGCGTTAGGATCGGCAAAAAAATCCCCCCGGGCAGCTCAGAAGCATAGCTGATCATGGAAAAAACAAAGCGTAAGATAAACAATCCCAGCATCACTTTAAACTCAGCCGGCATCTTAGGCAGCGCCACGACCAGATTATTGCCGCCACCCAGCGTTATCGGCCACCACCAGGCAATTGGAATTACCAGTAAAAACGGAATCACCGGATACCAAGCTGGTTTTAAGAAATGCAGCTTGTGCATCCATTTTGGCAGCTGCAAAATCACAACCTGATACAGTCGCCCCAATAGCCCCAGTAAGATTCCCAGCAAGATTAGATGCCAGTACTGTGAAGCTGGAAGCAGCACCTCATGTGGCACATTCAGATCTGGCGCTAATCCAAAGAAAGCCATCGATACTAAATTAGCGGCCAAGGAACTGATAAACACCGACAGCCAGACTAACGGCGAAAAGTTATGATAAACCTCTTCTAAGATAAACATTGTACTGGCAATTGGAGCATTAAAGGCCGCTGAAAGTCCAGCCGCAGCCCCGCTGGCAATCCCAACGCGTCTTTCGATTTCAGTACCGGTATTTTTTTCGGCAATTCCTTGGCCGATCGCGGCTCCTAGTTGAATCGAGGGACCTTCTCGCCCCAAGAACAGCCCCGAGCCAATACTGATAATGCCACCAAAAAACTTGCGCCACAGTACCGGCCACCATTTTTCATCAAACTGTCCTGTCAGCTGTCCCTCAACTTGAGGAATCCCAGAACCTTTAATATCCGGATTTTTCTGCACCAATCGTCCTAAAAAAAGCGCGACCAGTATGCTTGCCAAACTCCAAGGCAGCAGCCAAAATGGATGACCATGAAAATATCCAAATGCTCTGATGACCCCATTTAACAGATTCTGAATTGCCCAGCGAAACAAACTTACAACTAGTCCGGCAAGCAGGCCAATGATGGTGGCGCGGCCAAGCTGACGTAGATTTGCATACCTGAGTCTTGCAATTCTTGTAGTTTTCACTTTCTCTTCACACCCAAAAATTCTTGTTACTAAACTAGTCTAGCACAGATTTGCGGTCGCAAAAAAAGCGTTTGGAAAAATCCAAACGCTTTAAAATCATTAATTGAAAAATTAACGGTTTTCGATGTCTTGACGAGCTTGTTCGCTCAGGTTGTAGAAGGAGTGAATCCCCTTGTATTGAGCAACGTCGCCCAGGTTGTCTTCGATCCGCATCAGTTGGTTGTACTTAGCAAGACGGTCAGTCCGGCTCATGGAACCAGTCTTGATTTGGCCGGCGTTAGTAGCAACAACCAGGTCAGCAATCGTCGTGTCTTCAGTTTCACCAGAACGGTGGGAAACGATAGCCGTGTAGCCGGCTTCCTTAGCCATTTCGATTGCTTCAACCGTTTCAGTCAGCGTACCAATTTGGTTCAGCTTGATCAGGATGGAGTTGGCAGCACCCATCTTGATACCCTTGCGCAGGTAGTCCGTGTTCGTAACGAAGAAGTCGTCACCAACCAGTTGAACCTTCTTACCCAGCTTGTTGGTAATCGTTACCCAGTCATCCCAGTTGTTTTCGTCGATTGGGTCTTCAACGGATACGATTGGGTACTTTTCAATGATACCAGTCAGGTATTCGATCCATTCTTCAGTGGTGTATTCTTCACCAGTGGACCAACGCAGCTTGTACTTCTTGTCTTCATCGTTCCAAAGTTCAGAAGCAGCAACGTCGCAAGCAATGGCAATGTCCTTACCTGGCTTGTAGCCAGCGTCTTCAATCGCCTTGATCAGGTATTGGAATGGTTCTTCGTTGTTGGCAAAGTCAGGAGCAAAACCACCTTCGTCACCAACTGAGGTAACCTTACCAGCAGCTTCCAGTTCCTTCTTCAGGGCGTGGAAAGTCTCCGCACCCCAACGGATAGCTTCACGAACAGTTGGTGCACCAACTGGCATGATCATGAATTCTTGGAAGTCAACCTTGTTGTCAGAGTGGGCACCACCATTGATAACGTTCATCATTGGCGTTGGCAGCAGATGAGCGTTGAAGCCGCCAAGGTAGTTGTACAGTGGCACTTGCAGTTCATCAGCAGCAGCCCGAGCAGCAGCCAGGGAAACGGCCAAGATAGCGTTGGCACCCAGCTTGCCCTTGTTAGGCGTACCGTCAAGCTTGATCATTGCCTTATCGATTGCAACTTGGTCAGTAACTTCCATGCCGACGATTTCCTTGGCAATTACGTTGTTGACGTTAGCAACGGCCTTCAGAACGCCCTTGCCGCCAAAACGGTTCTTGTCGCCATCGCGAAGTTCAACCGCTTCGTGTTCACCAGTAGAAGCACCAGAAGGTACGATACCGCGGCCAACACCGCCAGCTTCAGTGTAGACTTCTGCTTCAACAGTTGGGTTACCACGTGAGTCCAGGACTTCACGAGCATAAATATCAGTAATGAGTGACATTGATGAATCTCTCCTCTGTCATTTTAAAATTGGAAAGTTCTTCCGCTTTCCATTGTATTATTCAGAACAATTTAAAACAAGCTTTATCTTAAGAGTTTACAAGCTTTAAAAATCGGTTGGGGTCCAGACTGGCGCCACCAACCAAAACGCCATCGATATCATCATAGGCCATCAGCGCATTGATATTGGTCTCATTGACGCTGCCACCATAAAGAATTCGCACGGCATTGCCAATATCTTCGCCATACATATCGCGAATCGTCTGACGAATCAGGTAGCATCCTTCTGCCGCCTGCTCTGGGTCGGCGCTTTGCCCGGTACCGATTGCCCAGCTTGGCTCAAAGGCCATCGTAACCTTGGTAACGTCAATCGGTGACAGACCTTTTAAATCGGCCAGAATGCGGCTGACAACCCAGCGAACCTTCTTACCGGCAATTCGGCGTCCCATTGTATCATCACAGCAGACGATTGGGCACAGGCCATTGCGCAAGGCCACCTGAACCTTTTGATTGATTAGTTCATCGGTCTCGTTAAACAGCCGCCGCCGCTCAGAATGCCCTAAGATGACATGATGAATGCCTGCTAAAGACAAAGAGCGTGGACTGGTTTCGCCGGTATAGGCCCCCGCAATTCGACTATAACAATTTTCAGCAGCGATTTTTAACGGCGTATCTTTCGCCGCTTGTACCATTGACGTTAAAGACAGCGTGGGTGCAGCCAGAATGGTTTCACGCTCACTAGGGTCTGGGAGATCGTTTTTAACGTAATTAACAAATTCAACGGCCTCTGAAACCGTCTTATTCATCTTCCAGTTGCCCGCAACAATTGGTACGCGCATGCAAAAGCCTCCTCTAATTATTTTTCCGCTACTTTTATTTTATCAAAAAAAGCGATTGAATCGCTACTATGCTAATCAATCGCTTAAATATCTTTACTTTTCGGAAATTGCTGCAATCCCTGGCAGTTCCTTACCTTCCAAGTAAGTCAATGAGGCACCGCCACCAGTTGAAATGTGGCTCAGACGGTCGGCAATCCCCAATTGCTTAGCAGCGGCCGTAGAGTCCCCGCCACCAACAATCGTCGTAGCATCCGTCAGCGTGCCCAGGAACTTGCCGATTTCCAGCGTACCCTTGGCAAAGTTGCTCATTTCAAAGACACCCATTGGACCGTTCCATACAACCGTCTTAGCATCAGCCAATACGCTCTTGTACAGTTCAATCGTCTTAGGGCCAATATCCAGGGCCATCCAGCCATCGTCAATGTCGCCTTCGACTACCTTGGTGTTGGCATCATTCTTGAAGGCATCGGCAACTACATTGTCAATTGGCAGTACCAGCTTGTCACCGGCTTTGTCCATAATTTGCTTGGCAACGTCGATCTTGTCTTTTTCAACCAGTGAATTACCAGTCTTGATGCCCTTAGCTGCGTAGAACGTGTAGGCCATACCGCCACCGATGATGATCTTGTCGGCCTTGTCCAACAGGTGATCGATAACGCCAATCTTGTCAGAAACCTTGGCACCACCCAGGATGGCAACAAAAGGACGAACCGGGTTGTCAACGGCATCACCCAAGAACTTGATTTCCTTTTCCATCAAGAAACCAACACCTGACTTGCCTTCGCCGATCGCTTGCGCAATCCCGACGTTGGAAGCGTGGGCACGGTGAGCCGTACCAAAGGCATCGTTGACAAAGACATCGCCCAAGGAAGCCCAGTACTTACCAAGTTCAGGGTCGTTACCAGATTCACGCTTGACGTATTCGCCATCCTTAACGTCTTCGTAACGCGTATTTTGAACCAGCAGTACGTCGCCATTGTTCATTTGGTTGATGGCATCTTCCAATTGCTTACCTTCCGTTACTGGAACGAAGGTAACTGGCTTGTTCAACAGGTTGGAAAGCCGTTCTGCAACTGGACGCAGTGACAGACCTGGCTTGTCTTCTTCCTTCTTGATTCGACCAAGGTGGGAGAACAGAATTGCCCGACCACCATGATCGATTACATAGTTGATCGTTGGCAGTGCAGCCACGATTCGGTTGTCGTCACCAACGACACCGTCTTTGATTGGCACGTTGAAGTCAACACGCATCAAAACCTTTTTGCCTTCCAATGGAAGATCTTCAACAGTCATTTTAGCCATAATTGACCAATTCCTCCTTAATTTGAAAAGAAGGCGGGCGGAGTTTCCTCCTCCCGCCTTCCTAATTGGTACTATTCAGTTCGCATTACCATTACAGAGTAGCGAAGTGAAGCAGCGTACGGATCATGTTGCAAGTGAAGCCGTATTCGTTGTCGTACCAAGCAACCGTCTTAACCAGTTGTGCGCCTTCGCCATCAGACATGATTTCAGTTTGAGATGGGTCGAAGACAGAACCGTAAGTAGAACCAATGATGTCAGAAGATACGATTGGGTCTTCAGTGTAACCAAAGGCTTCGTTGCCTTCAGTTGCCTTCTTCATAGCAGCGTTGACTTCATCAACCGTAACTTCCTTGTCCAGGATAGAAACAAGTTCAGTCAGGGAACCGTCAACGACACCAACACGTTGTGCGTGACCGGACAGCTTACCGTTCAGTTCTGGGATAACCAGGCCGATAGCCTTGGCAGCACCAGAAGAGTGAGGAATCGTGTTCGTGCTTGCAGTACGGTTGTTACGCATCTTCTTGCCACGAGGACCGTCCAGGATAGCTTGCGTGGAAGTAAATGCGTGGATCGTAGTCATGGTACCAACCTTAACGCCGAATTCCTTGTTCAGGAAGTAAGCCATTGGAGCCAGGCAGCTGGTCGTGCAAGAACCAGCAGAAACGATCTTGTCGTCAGCCTTCAGCGTGTCCAGGTTAACACCAGGAACAACAGTTGGGATGTTACCAGCAGGTGCAGAAATCAGCACACGCTTTGCGCCAGCGTCCAGGTGTGCTTGTGACTTTTCTGCAGAAGTGTAGAAACCAGTACATTCCAGAACGAAGTCAACACCATCGTTCTTAACCCAAGGAATGTTCCGTGCGTCGCGTTCAGCGTATACAGGGTATTCCTTGCCATCAACAACGATGCCCTTGTCAGTGGAAGAAACTTCGCCAGGGAACTTGCCGTGAGTAGAGTCGTACTTCAGCAGGTAGGCCAGCATTGAAGGAGTAGTCAAATCGTTGATTGCAACAACTTCAATGTCCTTGGAGCCCAGTTCGTGGATCCGACGGAAAGCCAAACGACCAATACGGCCAAAGCCATTAATACCAATTTTTACAGTCATACTGCAATTTCCTCCTTTAGGAAAATAATTCAATGTTCTTGTTTAGTTTACCACAACTTTTCATCCAAAATTGCCAAATTTAAGGAAAAAATTGGCAATTTTGTCTGCTAGCTAAACAATCACACTAACCTACGTTGTTTATGATACTCAAAACCGACTAACTTGTCCATGGAAATGTATTTAGTTTTCATCAAATTGGATCCATCCAATATTTTTGTAAAAATATTCATTTTCCTCTTGCATTTTGGTGCTGCAAAGGATATTATAATAAACGTTCGCGTTATTTATGCGAACTCATCTAAACAAGATGCGCCCTTAGTGTAATGGATCGCACGTGAGATTCCGGTTCTCGAGATCCGGGTTCGACTCCCGGGGGGCGCATTTAGGTACATCAAAGCACTGGTCAGGCTGATCAGTGCTTTTATTATACTTAAATGATCTTAATTAAAAATCAGCATAAAAAAGACCTCATCACAGTCAGCCTGGATGAGGTCTTTTTTAAATGGAAAAGCAAATTACTTTTCTTCAGCTGGCTTTTGCTTAGCCCACTTACGAATAGCTTCGATTTTCTTTTCCTTCTTAGCCCGCGTGTAACGGTCTGCGACTGGGCGACGGCCTTGTACGCCGTATGGATGTGCTTTACGCATAGCAATATGCCTCCTTTATATCTAACGTAAATAATCAACATTCCAATTATAAGGGTCAAGGTATCAAAAATCAACAACTATTATTACAACCAAGCTGTCATCAATAAAATTCAAAAAAATTTTTTGATTATCTGACTGATTTTGGGCATCTTGCTCATTTTTTAATTTCTAAGCTGGAAAGCCAGTCTGCGTTGACCTTTGGAAACGTTAGCACTATTTTCACAATAAAAAATTGATAAACGTTTTCCGCCAATTTGACCTATACCAATTTAGGCATAAAAACCAAAAATAGCTTAAAATAGGCACTTGTCAATAATACCAATTGGGTGTATAGTCTTAGACATCACAGAGGTTAACAATTAATTCATTCACAAATCCATATTATTCGGGGAGATGAAATCTATGTTTAAAAAGAACATGCACGAATTGAACGAACTTAAGAAATTGATCGAAAATGACGATCGGGCCATGCTGGATGCCGAAATCGCCGATCAAGAACTGAGCATGATCTCAGCTGACTTGAAATAATTCTACCTATTATAAGACTAGAAAACGCTGTCATTGACGACATTTAGGTCGTACTTGGCAGCGTCTTTTTTTGTGACAAAACATTTGACCTTTTCTGACCTATCGAGTATAGTATTCACATAAGTTAGCAATCGAAGCTGACTACTGCTAATTAAGAGGGAGGCCAAAGCATGAGCTTAGTTCCAACGGTCATTGAACAGTCATCACGCGGCGAACGCGCTTATGACATTTATTCACGTCTGTTGAAGGACCGCATCATTATGCTGTCCGGTCCGATTGAAGATGACATGGCAAACTCAATCGTTGCGCAGCTGCTATTCTTGGATGCGCAAGATTCAACCAAAGATATTTACCTTTACATTAACTCACCCGGTGGTGTCGTAACCTCTGGGATGGCCATCTATGACACGATGAACTTCATCAAAGCCGATGTTCAGACCATCGTAATCGGTATGGCCGCATCAATGGCCAGCGTGCTGGTATCATCTGGTGCCAAGGGCAAGCGTTTCGGTTTGCCACACTCAACGGTTATGATTCACCAACCATCTGGTGGTGCTCAAGGTCAACAAACCGAGATTCAGATCGCAGCTGAAGAAATCTTGAAGACGCGTAAGATGATCAATGGCATTTTGGCAGAAAATTCCGGCCAGCCAATTGAGCAAATCGAACGTGATACTGAACGCGACCACTACTTAACGGCCCAGGAAGCCGTTGACTACGGTCTGCTTGACGGCATCATGGAAAACAGTGCCAAACTGAAGTAATTGTTTGACCTAAATAACTAAAGCCACGACTGTTATCAGCCGTGGCTTTTATTTGCTATTGAGGCTGGGAAAGATTAATTTTTATAGTGAAATAAAACAATCTTTAATAATAAAACGGCTGAAGATCAACGTTTTGAGTGACGCAATCTTCAGCCATTTTTCTATTTTCGGACTTTATTCTCAGTTTCTTTTTAGTTGCTCTTAGCGTGCCGTAATTCATCGGCATAGGCATTTAATTTACGCAATCGGTGGTTAACCCCTGATTTCGAGATTGGACCACCTGGCACCAAAACGCCGAGCTCTTTTAGACTGACTTCTTGATGAGCCAGACGGGTTTCGGCAATAGCGCGCAGCTTTTCTGGCAGACTGTCCAAACCAACCATTGAATCAATCAGACGGATATTTTCGATTTGGCGATTGGATGCATTGGCAACCTTATCCATATTGGCATTCTCGCAGTTGACCAGTCGATTGACGGAATTGCGCATGTCACGTACGATTCGAATATTTTCAAACTTGAGCATGCCATTGGTAGCACCGATTAACTGAAGAAACTCGGCAATCTTTTCGGCTTCTTTCAGATAGACGATGTAGCCGCTGCGGCGAGCCGTGGTTCGGGCATTCAGATGATAGCGATTGATCATCTGGGCAATCATTTCATTATGTTCTTCATATAAAGAATAAATTTCCAGATGATAGCGCGATGTCTCAGGATTATTGACTGAACCGCCCGCCAAAAACGCCCCACGCAGATACGAACGAATCATCAAATCATCCTTAAGCAATGCCATTGGAACCTTTTCTTTAATCTGAAAACCTTCCAAAATTCCCAGATCACTGAGAATCTCTTGGGCGTGATAGCGCAGGCGTACCACGTATTGATTGTTCTTTTTAAGCTTCATCTTACGCCGGACGACGATCTCACTTTCAACTTGATAAAACTGCTTTAAAAGCGAGTAGATTCTGCGAGCAATCGCCGGGCTTTCCGTTTGAACGTTTAAAACCAGATTGCGATTGGCAATTCCTAAAGCGCCATTCATCCGAATCAGCGCCATCAGTTCGGCCTTGGCATTATCCAAGTGCACCTGCAGCCCCGTCAGCTCTTTTTTTACCTCGTTGGCATATGACATGCGCGATTCCCCCTCTTGTTAATAATGGACGCCATGTAGACGATTCAGCAGTTCAGCCACCACCTTGTCGCGATCATGAAACGCCCCATTGTCTCTTAAACGCAAGAAATTACTGGAAATTACCCGACAGCTCATATCACGCAAGCCTTGAAAGTCATGCTTGACAGGCTGAGAGATCTCGTTCCATTCTTGAAAATCAATATAGTCTTTTGGCACCGGCTGAATATTTACCAAAACGGTATCAATGAAATTTTGCTTTAAGTGCGAGTTGAGCACGCGCACATGATCAGCATCTGAGAAATTGTCGGTTTCACCCTTTTGTGTCATGATGTTGCAGATATAGACAACTTCAGCTTTGGTTTCACAGACGGCCCGACCAACGTTTTCGATCATCAGGTTGGGCAAGATGCTGGTAAACAGACTCCCTGGTCCTAATACGATTTGATCGGCATCCATAATGGCATCAATAACCTGCTTGACCGCTTTTGCCTGGTGATGATTCTCATTATTGGACGGCGTGATCCAGACCCGCTGAATTCGCTTATGTGCCGCCGTAATCTCGGATTCACCACTCAATGTCGAACCGTCAGTAAACTCGGCATTTAAGGTCAGCGGCTCATCGGTAACCGGATAGATGTGTCCTTTAATCTTCATCAATGACGACAGTTCCTGCACGGCAGCGAAAATATCGCCGCCTTTCATCTCAGCCAAAGCTGAAATAATCAGATTACCAATCGCATGCCCAGCCAGGAACTGGTCAGTACTGTTGAAACGATATTGAAAAATTGACAGCTCTAGTTCCGATAATTCTGATAAGGCAACCAGTGCATTGCGAATATCACCAGGCGGTACCACATTGACATAGTCGCGCAAGATTCCTGATGAGCCGCCGTCATCGGCTACCGTCACGATTGCTGTAACGTCAACGTCTTTGTCCCTAAGACCATGTAGAATCTCAGGAAGTCCCGTCCCCCCACCGATCATGACGATTTTAGGTTTGTGGATCATTTGAATGCCTCCTTATTTTGCCTTATCGACGTCACGATGATGCAGATTGACCGTATAGCCATCCTGACGCAGATCATGATTTAACCGGTTGGCAATCGTTACTGAACGATGCTGACCGCCAGTACAGCCAATGGCAATCGTCAGGCTGCTTTTGCCTTCTTGAATATAGCCAGGTAAGGTTACCTTTAACAGGGCCTTGAGGTGTGAATAAAAATCTTGGGCCAACTGACTCTTCATCACATAGTCTTGGACTGGCTGATCGTTGCCGGTTAAATGCTTGAGCTCAGGCAGATAGAATGGGTTGGGCAAAAAACGAGCATCAATAACGATATCAGCATCTAATGGCAATCCATATTTAAAACCAAACGACATAACCTCAACAAAAAAGCTGCTGGTCTGACCATTGCCAAAGTAGTCATCAATCCGTAGCCGCAGATTGCGCGGCGTCAGGTTAGTGGTGTCAATAACAACGTCGGCTTGACTCTTCAGATCACTCAAAAGCGTCCGTTCCTTTTGAATTCCTTCTAAAACGCCACCTTGCCGTGACAGCGGGTGCGAGCGCCGCGTTTCCTTATAGCGTGATACCAGCTCAACATCACTGGCATCCAAAAACAAAACTTCAACTTTTAGATCAGTCCGATTCTTCAAGCGCTGAATGCAAGGTAGAATCTGGTCATAGAATGCTTGTGATCGCGAGTCCATTACCATCGTCATCTGGTCGAATTCAGCAGCGTTTTGGATCACGTCGGCAAATTTTTCCGCCAGATTAGGCAGCATGTTATCAATTACAAAATAGCCTAGATCCTCAAAGCTTTGAACGGCAACCGTCTTACCGGCGCCACTCATCCCAGTAATGATCACGACTTGTAGTGGTTTTGCCACGGAGCTATCACCTCAATTCAAAATACGCTTCTCATTGTATCACACCCGGGCGTGTCTTTTAATTTTAATGACTTTTCATTAAAAAAGCATGAGAGTGAGAAAAAACTCCGAAAATCAGCTTGCGACCAATTTTCGGAGTTTGTCTTCGAACCTCCGCAATGATGGCTAGGTCGGTCAAATGCTGATTTATCAGCGTTTGAACTGCCAGCCAGCTACTGCGCTGAGGCATTACTATCCATAAAATAGTTAAGAGGTTGAGTTAATTCCCAGCCTCATGCTTTTAAGATCAATTATCTTAAATTTTTAAATTATCCAGTGCCCTCCTTAATTCGGCAATGCTTAGCTGACCGGGGGCTGAGGCCTTTTCAACGGCACCAAACGTCAATGCTGAGCCAAAGACCTCACCGGCCATGCGCGTTACCTTCCCTAGATCGCCCATGGCCATGGTAATCAATGGCAAATCCAGTTGTGCATGTGCTTGAGCAGTCGCTTGCAAAAGTGTCAAAACATCATTTGAGTTTTGCGGCATAACGGCAATCTTAGCCACATCGGCACCAAGATCAGCTATCACGTGCAAGCGATAATAGATCTCTTCAGCAGCTGGCGTTCGGGCAAAATCGTGGCTGCTCATAATTACCTTAATACCATGAGTGTTTGCCAGTGCTACGATTCGCTCAATCTGAGATCTTTGATGAAACAGCTCAAGATCAATGGCATCCGTCAGCTCATTTTCAATTACAAAATGTACGATCTGAAAATACTTTGCTTCATCAAGCTTTCGACTGCCACCTTCTTCAATCGTGCGAAACGTGGTTAAAAGCGGCAGCTCAGTCAGTATTTTTCTCAATTTAAGGGCTGCTGAGCGTAGTTTTTCAAAATCCAGGACATCATCAAAAAAATCAATTCGCCATTCAACAACGTCTGGCTGCGCATTTACGATGGCTTGTGCCTGCTTTTCAATGGATGTTTGATCATCAGCAACGATTGGAACGGCAATTTTAGGTCTGCCATTGCCCAAGACGATATTTCTAAGCTTAACCTCTTTCATCTAATCTTCCTCTTTGAAAAGCAGATTGCGAATGTATTCAACCGGCATGTTCTGACCAGTCCAAAGCTTAAAAGCTGCGGCTCCTTGCTCCAGCATCATGCCCAGTCCGTTGAAGACGTGATTGACGCCTGCTTGCCGGGCCACCTTCATCAGCTTGGTCTCACGTGGGGAGTAGACCGTATCGTAGACAATCATGTCCTCATGGAACCAGCTTGGATCCTCAACCAAAGTCATATCTTCCAGTGGCTTCATACCGACACCGGTTGCATCAACATAGATATCACAATCGGCCAGCTCTTTTTTAAAGTCATCCTGATCCTCTAAACGATGCAGCGTAGCATGAGCACCGGTCTTTTCATTGATGATCTTGACGTTGCGCTCGGCATTTGGCCATTTGTCATCGGCAATGTTAAACAGCGAAAGCTCACTAACGCCATCAATTGCTGCTTGCATGGCAATCGGTGTCCCAGCACCGCCTGCTCCGGTCAGCACCATCTTTTTGCCACTAATATCCAGCCCCTCGTCTCGCAACGATTGCATAAAGCCGATTCCGTCCGTTGTGTAGCCCATCAAGACGCCATGATTGTTAACAATGGTATTGACGGCCTGACAAAGTTCAGCCGATTCATCCAGCTTGTCTAGGTATGGAATTACTTTTTGCTTGTTGGGCATTGAGATATTGGAGCCACGCATATCCAACGTTCTGATGGCATCAATAGCTTTGGGCAGCTTTTGATTATCAATCTCAAAACAAAGGTAGGCGTAGTTTAGACCCAATTTAGCAAAAGCATTGTTATGCATCGTTGGCGACATTGAGTGACGAATCGGATCCGCCATCAAGCCAATTAAAATCGTGTGTCCATTAAGTGAAATGTTTTTCCCGGTATGAATATTGTTCAGATCCATCAGCCAGACCTCCGTTTTTATTTTTAATTAAAATATAATATTCTAATCTTAATATAACGATTATGGAATTTCAATCTTAATTAAAAAGTCCAGCGGATCAAACTCCACTGGACTAGTAACATTCAAATCAAAATCATTTTATCTTTCATGCTGAGCAGCCCATTTGCGGTCACGCTCCAGCATCGGCTTGAGGTATTGTCCCGTATAGCTTTCTGACACTTCAGCAATTGTTTCTGGCGTCCCGGTGGCCACGATATAGCCGCCAGCCTCGCCGCCTTCTGGCCCCAGATCAATCAGCCAGTCCGCTGATTTAACCACATCCAGGTCATGTTCGATTACCAAGACGGTATTGCCGGTATCAACCAGACGCTGCAAAACACCCAAGAGCCGCTTGATATCAGACATGTGCAGACCGGTTGTCGGCTCATCAAGAATATAAAAGCTCTTGCCATGCGACTGCCGGTGCAATTCACTGGCTAGTTTCATCCGCTGGGCCTCACCACCCGAAAGCGTCGTTGCCGGCTGACCCAACTGCACGTAGCCCAGCCCAACGTCTTCAATCGTCTGCAGCTTGCGCCGGATCTTCGGAATGGCACTGAAGAATTCCAGTGCTTCAGAAACCGTCATCTTAAGGACTTCAGCAATGTTTTTGCCTTTATATTCAACTTCCAGCGTTTCGGAATTATAACGTGTGCCATGACAGACCTCACATGGTACATAGACATCAGGCAAAAAGTTCATCTCGATTTTTAAGATCCCATCACCGCGGCAGGCCTCACAGCGACCGCCCTTGACGTTAAAACTGAAGCGTCCTTTGGTATAGCCGCGTAATTTAGCCTCATTGGTCTGTGCGAACAGATCACGAATATCGTCAAAGACCCCGGTATAGGTTGCCGGATTGCTGCGCGGCGTCCGACCGATTGGCGATTGATCAATATCAATGACTTTTTCGATATTTTCCAGACCACTGATCGAAGCATAGCGTCCTGGCTTGGCTGATGCACCATTAAGCTTTTGAGCCAGGATGCGCTTGAGGATCAGATTGACCAGCGTTGACTTGCCAGATCCGGAAACGCCGGTTACGCAAATAAATTCACCCAACGGGAATTTAACGTCGATATTTTTCAGATTATTGGCCTGGGCGCCTTTTAGTTCAATAAAGTTTCCGTTGCCGCTACGCCGTTTTTCAGGTACAGGAATCAGCTGTTTGCCGGAAAGATATTGACCAGTCAGCGACTTGCGTGAACGCATGATCTGTTTTGGCGTTCCAGCGGCCATGACTTGACCACCGTTTTCACCGGCGCCGGGGCCAATATCGATAATGTAGTCAGCTGCCCGCATGGTATCCTCATCGTGTTCAACGACGATCAGAGTATTACCCAGATCACGCATCTTCTTGAGTGAAGCGATCAGTCGATCATTGTCGCGCTGATGCAGACCAATTGATGGTTCATCCAAGACGTACATGACGCCGGAAAGGTTTGAGCCAATCTGAGTAGCCAACCGAATTCGCTGCGCCTCACCACCCGAAAGCGTCCGTGCGGCTCGACTCAGCGTCAGGTATTCAACGCCAACGTTAGCCATAAACGTCAAGCGATCCAAAATTTCTTTTAGAATCGGCTTGGCAATCTTGGTCTTGGCTGGTGACAACTCAACATCTTTAAAGAATGGAATGGCTTGGCTGATTGGCAGTTCAGAGACCTCGCCAATGTTTTTACCCATGATCTTAACGGCCAAAGCCTTTTCGTTCAAACGATAGCCATGACAGGCCGGACATGGCAGCTCAGTCATATACTTGCGCATCTGCTCACGAGTAAAGTCAGAGTTGGTTTCATGGTAACGCCGCTTGACATTGTTAATGACGCCTTCAAACGGTACGTCAACGTCACGCACCCCGCCAAAGTCGTTTTCATAATGAAAATGAAACGTCGTCTCACCATTGCCATAAAGAACCTGCTTTTGCTGCTTGGCCGGCAGCTTTTCAAATGGTACGTCCATATCAATGCCAACCGAGTCACAGAACTGTTCCAGCATTTTTGGATAGTACTGAGACGAGATTGGATTCCATGGCAGCATGGCACCTTCACGCAGTGTTTTTTGTCGATCTGGCACGACTAATTCTTCGTCAACCTCTAATTTACTGCCCAGGCCTTCACACTCAGAGCAGGCCCCCAGCGGTGCGTTGAATGAAAACAGTCGTGGTTCTAATTCGCCAACCGTAAAGCCGCAGACTGGACAGGCATACTGCTCAGAAAACATCAATGGCGTTCCGCCAATCACGTCCGCCGTTGCATAACCATCGCTTAAACGCAGCGCAGCCTCAAACGAGTCGAATAGGCGCGAGCGGATACCATCTTTGATGATGATTCGATCAACCACCACGTCAACGGTATGCTTTTTATTTTTATCCAGCTCTGGAATCTCTTCAAGATCATAGGTCTCGCCATCGACTTGGACACGGACGAAACCGGCCTTCTTGATTTTTTCAAAGACCGCTTTTTGTGTTCCCTTCTTATCACGAACGACCGGAGCCAAGACCTGCAGTCGCGTGCGTTTTGGCAATTCCAATACACGGTCAACCATCTTCTCGACGGACTGACTGGCAATCACGCTGCCATCATTAGGACAGATTGGCGTCCCAACCCTTGCCCACAGCAGCCGCAAAAAGTCATTGATCTCAGTAACCGTGCCGACCGTAGAACGCGGATTGTGCGAAGTTGTTTTTTGATCGATCGAAATTGCCGGTGACAGGCCATCGATCGAGTCAACATCGGGTTTGTCCATCTGCCCCAAGAACTGCCGCGCATAGGCAGAAAGGCTCTCAACATAGCGACGCTGTCCTTCAGCATACAGTGTATCAAAGGCCAGTGAGCTCTTGCCTGATCCGGAAAGCCCCGTGATCACGATCAGCTTGTTTTTAGGAATCGTTACGTCTATATTTTTTAAGTTGTGGGCACGTGCACCATGCACCACGATTTTATCGTTGGCCATTGCCAAATCCCCCTAGTCTCAGTGCTTAGCCTGTTTGGTTTTCTGATGCTTGATTGCGGCATTGAGTTCCATGATCGTATCGCGCAGCGTGGCCGCCTGTTCAAAATCAAGTCGCTTGGCAGCTGAGCGCATCTGCTCGGTCAGCTCAGCCAAAAGATTTGCCTGCTCGTCTTTAGCCAGGGCCTTAAAGTCCTTGACCGTAAATTCAGTATCATGCTCAACCTTACCAGTATCTTCGGCTGGCTTAACGGCACTAATCGCTTCTTGAATCGGCTTGATGATGGTTTTGGGCACGATATGATGGGCCTGATTGTAGGCTTCTTGAATTTCACGCCGCCGCTTGGTCTCATCGATGGCACCCTGCATTGAATCGGTAATCGTATCGGCGTACATGATAACCTGACCGTTAGCATTACGGGCAGCCCGCCCAATGGTTTGAATCAAGGAGCGTTCATTGCGCAGAAAGCCTTCCTTATCCGCATCTAAAATTGCGACCAGCGAAACTTCCGGAATATCCAGACCTTCCCGCAACAGGTTGATTCCGACTAAAACATCAAACTTGCCTAACCGGAGCTCACGAATAATCTGAGTTCGCTCCAATGTCTTAATGTCACTGTGCAGATATTTGACTTTTAAGCCCAGATCCTTTAGATAGTCGGTCAGATCCTCTGACATCTTTTTAGTCAGAGTCGTAATCAAGACGCGCTCGTTCTTTTCGATCCGCTGATTGATCTCACCAACCAGATCATCAATCTGTCCCATAACTGGCCGAACCTCAACCTTAGGATCCAAAAGTCCGGTTGGCCGGATAATCTGTTGAACAACATGATCAGTCTGGGCCAGTTCATAAGGGCCTGGTGTGGCTGACATGTAGATAACCTGATTGATTCGTTCTTCAAACTCGCTTAGTCTCAGTGGCCGGTTGTCTAAAGCACTTGGCAGCCGGAATCCATAATCGATCAGCTGCTGCTTACGAGCGCGGTCACCATTATACATCCCACGTACTTGTGGCATGGTCTGATGTGATTCGTCAACGACCAGCAGAAAATCCTTAGGGAAAAAGTCCAACAGCGTAAATGGTGGCTCGCCGGGCTTTCTGCCATCCATGAAGCGCGAATAGTTTTCAATACCGTTGGTGTAGCCCATCTCGCGCATCATTTCAATATCATAGGTCGTCCGTTGCTGAATCCGTTCCGCTTCCAACGGCTTGCCTTCTTTAGTAAATTTTGCAACCTGCTCTTTCATCTCAGCTTCAATCTGTGGTAAGGCAGTATCCATAATATCGTCACTGGTTAAAAAGTGCGTAGCCGGGAAAATCGAAACCTGTTCACGATCACCGATAATCTCGCCAGTCAAAGCATCGACTTCACGAATTCGATCGATCTCATCGCCAAAAAACTCAACGCGCAGTGCTCGCTGGTCACACGAAGCTGGAAAGATCTCGACAACGTCGCCATGAACGCGAAAACGGCCACGCTGAAAATCAATATCGTTGCGATCAAACTGAATCTCGACCAGGTCTCTAAGCAGCTGGTTACGCTCGATTTCTTGACCAACGTGCAGCGACAAGACATGATCACGATATTCGCGCGGATCACCCAAACCAAAAATACTGGAAACCGAAGCGACAACGATTACGTCATTGCGTTCCAAAAGCGCGCTGGTGGCTGCATGCCTCAATTTATCGATCTCATCATTAATTGAGGCATCCTTTTCAATATAGGTGTCACTGGATGGTACATAGGCTTCCGGCTGATAGTAGTCATAATAGGAAACAAAATACTCAACTGCATTGTTGGGGAAGAACTTTTTCATCTCACCATACAGCTGACCGGCCAGAGTCTTGTTGTGCGACAAAATCAGTGTTGGCTTGTTGTTTTGGGCAATGACGTTTGAGATCGTAAACGTCTTGCCAGTCCCGGTTGCCCCCAGCAGAATCTGGGCATGCTCGCCTTCTTTAAGACCTTGCGTCAACTGAGCAATGGCCTCGGGCTGATCACCGGTTGGCCGGTAGTCAGAAACCAGTTCAAATGGTCGATCAGGCTGACGATAAATCAAAAGAATTCCTCCTTGTTGACGACAGCAGGATTCGCTGATTCTGCCGTCGCATAAAATCGGTACAAGTTTAGCACACGAACGTTTATTCGTCTAACGATTTGCTCCTGCCTTAAAAATAAAAAGCCGCCTGATTTGGCAGCTTAAGCTCTTTAGTTTGATTGGTGCGCAGCTCGTTCCTCCATATCTGGCACAACGCGGGCAATATAGTCTGGCAGCTTCTCTAAGGTTGGCAGCGCCTTATTGTGCTTGTACATCCGTGAGTTGGCCATTCCTTGCCGATTGATCCAAACGTTATGCCAAGACCGATCAGCAGCTGGCTTGATATCTTGCCAATAATCACTGCCGATATGTGCATGAGCCTGTTGGTCAAGGTTGAGCTTTTCGCTGACCAGATCAAATAAGGCTGCCTGTGGCTGGTAATCCTGTACTTGTTCAGCAGTCAAGATGCCATCCAGCCATTCATTCAATTCCTGCAGCTGAGCTTGAGCAATATCATTGTCGGTATTGGCAATCGCATACAGTTTATTATGACGCTTTAATACCGGCAGCGCCTTTAAAGCATCGTTGAATGGATGCAGTTCTTTTTGGGCGGCCAGCAGCTCGTCATAGTGACGACCAAACCAGCCGCGGTCATTAAATTGCACGTCCATCAGCATTAAGGTCTGCTTTAAGATCGTCTTTTGATCCTGGTATGCCTGGCCATACTGTAAGCGAGCCTGGTAGAAGCGGTAAGCCGAAACAACCTGTTCTTCATCCAGTTCTGGCTCTTTGGCAAGTGCTTTTAATGCATCAAAAAATGGCGTTTCATCCAATAGCGTGCCATTAACGGCAAAAGTCAAAATCATTGGCAATTGACCCCTTTTTAAATTATTCTTCACTTAGTATAGCGCATTTTTAATCATCATGACGCTGTTGGGTAGCTAATTTACCCATCAGATAAAACTGCAGTCCCGTAGCTGCCAGATAAATCAGCAGCATGGCCGCCATCCAGCCCATATGATGACCGGCCAGACAAAAGCCGCCGACAAACATGGCAAAATTAGCCAGGCCCGACAGTAGAATCTGACCATCAATTCGACGGCGCGTTGGCTTATCCATTTAAAATCCCCCTTGCAGTAGCGTTGAACTAAATTATAGGCGATCAAGTTCAAAAATGCATTTATTTGTCAAATCAGAAAAAACGTGAAAAAATTAATTATATCTATTCAGTATCGGAAAGGAAGTTGGCCATGTTTGTTACGCCAGCCATGTGCAAAGGATTGGAGCGTGAGTATCTGACCTACCGCTTTAATCGGCATACCAATTATCTAACCGGATTCTTTCGCTCACCACTTTTAAAGCCCGGACAGACCGAGTTTATCTTTCGGCCCACTAAAACAACCATCGCAGCTTATGATCAAGCACGGATGGAACTGAATCAGCGCTCACTGATGATGCAAAAAAAGCGCGGCATTCCGGAGAAATTTCAGCAGCTGGCCTTTTCTCAAAGTTTCAGTCAGGACTTTAACGAAAGCGACTATCGCTATTCAACGGCTCAGGCCACGCGCTGGATGGGAGAGCTGACTGGTCAGCCAATTCATATCTGGCGAGTCAGCGCTCAGTTATTGGATCATGTGGGAACGACATCACTGGATCATGCCTTACTGTGCTTTTTCGGTACTGACCCAATGCATCATGACTATCAGATGTTTACCGCCGGCTTTGCACCTTTATATCATTTAGCCCACTCAATGGAAAATGCCTTTAACTTCTCGGCTGATGATTTGTTTTCAACCAATTATCACCAATTTGATCAATGGGTTTTTACCTTATTTCATGCCTTAGCACTGGAAATGACCGAGCAGCCTGACCTTGGCGAGGCCGCTGCTAGCGACACCTTGTTTTTACAGCCGGATCGCCATTTCGAGCACTGGACGCTGCAAGATGAGTTTCCTACACGCGCGGATTATTGGAATCTGCATGGTCGCGTCATTATGGCCATGTCTTTGAATGCCGATTTGGCCAGTGAGGATCATGATTAGAAAGGATGATGCTGATGATCCCAGATGAGTTGTTTGAACTATTATTGCAGGAGTTTTCCAGCGACCCAGTCCATGACTACATTTTAAAGACATTTTCATCGTCACCATTAAAACCGGGTGAGACGGAATTTTACTATTCACCGCTGGGACTGAACACGTTTACCGTTTTTGATGAGCAGCGCGAGCGCATTGCCGCCCAGAGACTTCATCATGTAATTCCTTCATTTACCGAGGAGTTCATGGCCAATCCCTGGCGCTTTGCCGGCTCGACCAGCCTTGCTGATCAAATGATGACCAGCTATGCCAATTCATTGCGACCCGCTTCTGAACAGACCGTCGTTCAGACTATAGAAGTTATAGCAGCTCTGCTTGACGTCATCGGCACTCAGCAGTCCTGGCAGGCCCTGCAGCTTTATCACGGTCAGTCACATGATAGAAACGACTATTTTCTGCTACAGACCGGCATCGTACCGCTGCTTGCCCTGGCTAGAGATCTGGCCCATGATCATGAGATTTTGGATTACGATGCTGAACTGGCTCATTTTAATAACGTTGCAGACTTTGTCGGTGCTTTAAGCAATATTGCCATGGCACTAGTCCATCGCTGGTTTAGCGAGGTTGTTATTAATTTTTCCATGACCTCAAGAATTCAAGCAGCTTGGCCTTATCTTTTGGTACCCACTCAAAATAGCTGGCATAATGAGCCCTTAACTCAAGATTCATTTAAATCACTGCCGCTTGCAAACGTCAATTCAAGACATGTCCAGCTGCTGTTGCCATTTTCCATATAACAAAAAGATTCTGCATTTCGGCAGAATCTTTTTATTTTAATTTTAACGTTGAATAATCTGCGTGGTAACAACGGCCAATTGCGTCTGACTTTGCGTCCCCGCATTGTCTTTTAAGAGTTCAGGCAGAATTCTTTTTAAGAAATACTTAACGCTGGCCATCTCATGAAACTCCATGATCGATTCTAGACTGGAGCGATAAATATCCATGTAGACCGGCTCTGGATTGCCTTTTTGAATTTCGCCAAACGACTCATACATCAGATCGATCTTATCAGCCACGGATAAAATTCGTCCCTCAATCGTATCATCTTTACCTTCGCTAAAGCGTCGCCGATAGGCCTTACGAAACTCTAGCGGAATTTCGGTTTCAATAAAGTTTTCCGTCAATGAGTCATCAACTTTGGCCAGCATCTCACGCAGCTCTGGCGTGGCATACTTGACCGGCGTCTTGATATCACCGATGAAGCGTTCCGTATAGTCATGATTCAAGGCCTTTTCATAAAGCGAGCGCCAATCAATCTCATTGCCAGCCTGCTCTTCAATATCGCCCAGCATCTGTGCCGCCTGGGTAACCTTAAACGAATGAGCTGCCACGTTATGCTGCTCAAATTTAAAATATCCCGGTGCACGGTTGATCATCTCAAGATCACTCAGACTTTTTAAGTATTCATGCATTCCCATTTGATCACCTGCTTTCTTAAAATAATAATAAAAACGGCTTGTGGTTCCCCGCAAGTCGTTTTTCAGATTGACTAGGCCTCAGCAAATTCCTGCAGTGCCTTTTCAAAGTCAACCAGCTTTTGCTTAGCGCCATTCAAAGTGTCGGCACTCGTACCAATGTAGTACTTAAGTTTTGGTTCTGTACCAGAAGGACGAATAGCAATCCAGGTACCATCAGCCAAAACATAGCGCAGTACGTTTGATTCTGGAATGCCCAGTTCTTCAACCGTACCATCGGCCAGCGTCTTGGTATTGTTGGAGAAGTCTTCGGTAGCTGCAACCTTTTGACCGGCAAAGTCCTTTGGTGCCTCTTCACGGAACTTCTTCATCAAGCCCTTGATCTTAGCGGGTCCCTCAACCCCAGCATAAGTATTGGCAATCGTCTTTTCTTGGAAGTAGCCATACTTTTGGAACAGTTCCTGCAGACCATCGTACAGCGTCATATTGCGGCTCCGGTAATAGGCAGCTACTTCAGCCAGCAGCGTCAGCGTTTGAATGGCATCCTTGTCGCGGACGAATGGCTTGATCAGATAGCCGAAACTTTCTTCAAAACCAAACATAAACGTGTGGTTGTGCTTGGTCTCATATTGGTGAATCTGATCGGCAATCCACTTAAAGCCGGTTAAGACGTTGACCATCTTGACACCATAGTCTTCTGCAATCTTGGTGGCAAACTCAGTCGAAACGATCGATTTAACAGCAGCTGCATTTTCTGGCAGCGTACCAGCCTGTTTGTGGGCTTCCAAAATGTAGTGCAGCATAATTGAGGCAATCTGGTTACCAGTCAAGAGCAGGTATTCACCATCTGGCTGACGAATTGCACATCCCAGACGGTCGGCATCAGGGTCAGTAGCGATTAGAATATCGGCATTAACCTGCTTACCCAGCTTTTCAGAACGAACGAAGGCTTCAGGGAATTCTGGATTTGGATGTTCCAAGCCAGGGAAATCACCATTTGGCTGACCTTCAAATGGTTCGACCTCATAGTTGGTAAAGCCGGCTTGACGCAAGGCCCGTTCGCCAAGCATTCGACCGGTTCCGCACAGCGGCGTGAAGACAAACTTCATTTCCTTACCGTACTTTTTGGCCAGCTCATGGTCGATCGTAACCGTCTTAGCATTTTCAAGGTAAGCGGCGTCCACGTCTTCGCCCATGATGTTTTCAATACCGTTATCCAGCATTTCCTGCTCGTCAGCCAGCTTGATATCAAAAATATCATCAATCTTGCGAATATAGCTGGTCATCAGATCAGATTCCTTAGGTGGCATCTGACCGCCGTCTTCACCGTAGATCTTGTAGCCGTTGTATTCCTTAGGGTTATGGCTGGCCGTAATCATAATACCGGCATAAGTGTGCTTGTAGCGTACGGCAAACGACAGCTCAGGGGTTGGCCGCAGATTATCGTAGATGTAGACCTTAATGTTGTGGGCTCCCAGAACACGGGCAGCGTCGTGTGCAAACAGACGCGAGTTGTGACGGGAATCGTAGCTGATGGCAACCCCGCGCTGTTTGATCTCATCACCCAGCGTGTCCATAAATTGAGCCAGACCTTCCGTAGCCTGCCGAACCGTGTAGACATTCATACGGTTGATCCCAGGACCCATCAATCCTCGCATGCCGGCCGTTCCAAACGAAAGCGGACCATAAAAGGCATCCTCAATTTCTTTTTCGTCCTTCATTGCTGCCAATTGACGCTTCAAGCCAGGTTCCAGATCTTTGCGATCGAGCCAGGTTTGGTAGGTATCTTTCCAACTCACAATGACATCTCCTTAAATTATAATCACCTGTATCACAGTAACTTAAGTATACCGCACTTGGTCCTTGTTTGGTGCAATTCGTTCAATAATTTGGGCTATACCATCTTTTTCGTTGCTTAAAGCGATTATCTCAGCGCTTTCCTTAACGTTTTGACTGGCATTTGCCATGGCAACCGGATGAGCGACGCTTTTAAGCAGCGGCAGATCGTTTTCATCGTCGCCAAATGCCATCAACTGACCATAACTGGCTAGACCATGATTGATCAAATAATGCGCAGCCTGACTCTTATCGGCACTGGCTGCGTTAATCGTCAAATAGCCATCACCGGCTTCATGTACTGCAATCTCAGCTGACTGTAGACTTAGGATTGCTGATTTGACCTTTTTTAAAAGGATGGGATCTTCAATGATCAAAAGCATTTGCAGTGCGTTTTGGATTGGGCGATTATGTACATCATAGATTGGCTTGATGCCAGTATAAAAGATCTCATTGGCTACCCCTTGGTCATAAGTTGAGACATGCCAAGCAAAAGCATCCATCCAGGTAAGATTGAGCTGAGGAAACACCGATTCAATCAATTCTTGCACCTTTTGCGCGGCTGGATCAGGAATCGCATGCTGGTTTAAGATTTCAAATTTATCCTGATTTGGCTGAAAAACAACCGCGCCATTTAAGGCTGTCTGTGGTCCCTTCAGTTGCAGCTGATTGATGACATCCAGCATCTGAGCCGGCATTCTTGCTGAGTCCAGCATCAGTGAAAGACCGCTAGAAACGACGGCATGAATCGTTCTTTGACTCAATCTGCCTTGTTCATTGAGCAGCGTATGGTCCAGATCGCTGATTAGATAATATTGCATGCCCACTGTTAAATCATTTCTCCTTAAAGATGGTATTTTTCTAATCTTAGCACGGTCGACTCGCAAAAAGTTTGCTATTTTCAGCAAACTTTTCATAGACATTTATAAAAAATAGCGTTAATATTAGAAAAACATTAAAAAATAAGTTTTTATTCTAATTTTAAAGGGAGATGTCCGTATGAGTCGAAAAGTTGCTGTTATCGGAATGGGAAACGTTGGTGCCGCAGTCGCTCACTATATTGTTGCTTGTGGCTTTGTTGATGATCTGGTGCTGATTGACAAAAACGAAGCCAAAGTCAAAGCTGACGCATTGGACTTCTACGACGCAATGCCTAATCTGAAGAACCACACCAACATCTTCGTTAATGATTACTCACAATTGGAAGATGCTGATGTCGTAGTTTCAGCACTTGGCAATATCAAGCTGCAGGATAACAAAGATGATGACCGCTTTGCCGAACTGCCATTTACGCGTGTTCAAGTCCGTGAGGTTGCTCAAAAGATTAAGGAATCTGGCTTCCATGGCAAGATGGTCGTAATTACCAACCCAGTTGACGTGATTACTTCAATTTATCAAGAGGTTACTGGTCTGCCAAAGAATCATGTCATCGGTACCGGGACGCTGCTTGACTCCGCGCGGATGAAGCGGGCCGTTGCTCAGCGTCTGCACCTGGATCCTCGTTCCGTTACCGGCTATAACCTTGGCGAACACGGTAACTCACAATTTACGGCTTGGTCAACGGTTCGCGTTTTGGATCAGCCAATTACTGAACTGGCCAAGGATCGCGGCTTGGACTTGGACAGTCTGGACCAAGAAGCACGGGTTGGCGGTTTTACCGTTTTCCGTGGCAAGAAGTACACTAACTACGGGGTCGCAACGGCTGCCGTTCGTCTGGTCAACACGATTCTTTCCGATGCCCACACGGAACTGCCAGTTTCCAACTATCGTGAAGAATACGGCACCTATCTTTCCTACCCTGCCGTTGTTGGTCGCGATGGCATCTTGAAACAGGTTCAACTGGATCTGACTGATGAAGAACTGGAAAAGCTGCAGACCTCTGCCAACTACATCAAGCAAAAGTATGCCGAAAGTCAAGAAGCCGCCAAGGAAGGCAAATAAGCATACCAAGGCAATAAAAAAGGATGGGTTATCACCCATCCTTTTTTGGCTTAAAGACTTCTCAGGTATTGGTAAACCTGTTGACCGGCAATTGCACCATCACCAACTGCTGTTGCTACTTGGCGCAGTGGCGTCTCACGCACATCACCAATGGCAAAGATGCCTGGTACATCGGCAGCCATCAGATCATTGGTCTTAACATATCCCTGCTCATTTAGGATACCCAGATTCTTAAATGGCGCCGTCATTGGCAGGCTGCCAACGTAGATAAAGACACCGTCTGCTTGCAGCTGTTCATCCGCACCGGTTTGCGAATTGTGTACCTTAACGCCGGTAACTTTGTTTTCATCGCCAAGCACTTCGGTAACGTTGGTGTTGAAGACAAACTCCATCTTGTTATTTTGCTTGGCCTGTTCTTGAATCAATGGCTGAGCCCGCAGCTGATCACGACGAACGACAACCGTTACCTTATCAGCCAGCTGAGTCAGATACATTCCTTCCTCAACGGCAGAGTCGCCACCACCAACAACGATAACATGCTTGTTTTTAAAGAAGGCACCATCGCATACCGCGCAGTAGGATACGCCGCGACCACCATATTCTTCTTCACCTGGGACGCCCATATGACGCTGCTGGGTGCCCGTTGCAATTACCAGGGCCTTGGTTTCAAAAACATCGCCCATATCAGTCGTCAGACGCTTTAGATCACCATCAAGCTCAACTTTTTCCACCGTTCCGTAGGCATACTGAGCACCGAACTGGGTTGCTCCTTGGTACATATCCTGGGCCAGTTCAGGTCCTTGGATTGATTTGAAGCCAGGATAGTTTTCGATTGCCGCCGTGTTGTTCAGATTACCGCCATAGATACCGCGATCCAGCATCAACACGGACAAATTGGCCCGTGAGGCATACAAGGCCGCAGTCATGCCGGCAGGCCCAGCACCAACCACGATTACGTCATAACTGGTTTGTTTTTCTTCTGCCATGTTGTTCCTCCGTATAATTTATGATTAATGCCATCTTACTTGGTTTGATTTTATTTGTCCATAACTTTGCTTACTTTTTGTTAGTTAATAAAAATGGGGCGCTGATAACGGCGTCCCATTTTTATGTTATTTCTTGGCTTTGTCCTCAGCAGTCATTTTGGCACCGAGTTCTTTAATGTATTCGCGCAGCTCGTCTTTGACTTCTGGGTGGTTCAGACCATATTCAATGTTGGTTTCGATCCAGCCAAACTTGTTGCCGACGTCGTAGCGGTCGCCTTTGTATTCGTGAGCAAAGACCCGTTGCGTTTTATTCAGCGTGTTGATGGCATCCGTTAATTGGATTTCGTTGCCTTTGCCTGGCTTGGTCTTAGCCAAAACGTCAAAGATCTCTGGCGTAAAGACGTAACGGCCAATGATTGCCAGATCGCTCGGTGCATCTTTTGGATCTGGTTTTTCAACGAAGCTCGTGACGTTGAACAGCCCTGGCTTGACTTCCTGACTTGGATTGATCACACCGTATTTTGAGGTATCCTCATGTGGCACGCGCATAACGGCCAAAGTAGAGGCACCCGTTTCTTGATAGCTGTCGATCAGCTCTTTAGTCAATGGCGTTCCGTTGTTGTTGATGTTGTTTAAGTCGTCACCAAGCATTACAACGAATGGCTCGTCACCAATAAAGTCACGCGCCGTCAAAACGGCATCCCCTAAACCGCGGGGGTGTGACTGACGAATAAAGTAGATATTGATGTCAGTGGTTTCTTGAACCAGCTTGAGCATCTCGTCCTTGTGCTTGTCACGCAGATTGTCTTCCAGCTCTGGATTGGAGTCAAAGTGATCTTCAATCGAGCGCTTGTTTTTGCCATCAACAACGACGATATCTTGAATGCCTGACTTACGGGCTTCTTCAACGATAAATTGAATCGTTGGTTTGTCAACGATTGGCAGCATTTCCTTAGCTAAGGCCTTGGTAGCCGGTAAGAACCGCGTCCCCAGACCAGCTGCAGGAATAATTGCTTTACGAACTTGTTTCATTATCAAAAAATCCTTTCAGCTTCATAGCAGAATAGTTACACGCTTACATTTTACCATACTTATGGCAGATTATTCCATTTCAGATGTGGCCTTTCGACTCATCAGATTGGTAATCGCCGTTTCAATGTCTTCTCCTTCATAAAGAACTCGGTAGAGTGCCTCGGTAATCGGCATTTTGACATTGCGTTTTTGGGCCAGTTCATAGGCTGCCTTGGCCGTGTAGATTCCTTCAATAACCATACCCATGTTGCTGATGACATCCTCTAACTGGCGTCCTTGCCCCAGCTGATAACCGGCTCGCCAGTTACGTGAGTTTTTACTGGTAGCCGTTACGACCAGATCACCAACACCGGAAAGGCCAATAAACGTGAATGGATTAGCACCAAAGGCCACGCCTAAGCGCCGAATCTCAGCCAGTCCCCGCGTAATCAGAGCTGCCCGTGCATTGTCCTTGTAGCCCAGTCCCTGCAGTGCACCGGCACCGATTGCGATAATATTCTTTAAAGCCCCGCCAAATTCAGCACCGATGACGTCATCATTGGTGTAGACTCGGAAAAAGTTGTTGGAGAACAGTTTTTGAACGCGCTCAGCAGCCGTCAGATTGGCACAAGCTGCGGTAACTGCCGTCATATCTTGGATAGCAACGTCTTCGGCATGGCTTGGGCCGGAAAGCACGACAATGTCTTGACGATGGTTTTCATCAATTTCTTCGGCCAGCATTTGAGAAGGACGCTTGTAGGTTTCCTGTTCCAGACCCTTAGTGGCGTGAATCAAAAGTGGCTTTTGGTTTAGCTTAACCAGAATCTGATTCAGGTTACCGGCAACTTCGCGCAAGCCCTTGGTTGGAATGACCATCAAAATATATTCGGCACCCCGCACAGCTTCTTCCATGTCATCAGTCGCCTTTAGACCTGGGGAGTACTTAAAGTCCTTCATGTATTGAGGATTGATGTGCCAGCGATTCATCGTAACCACCTGTTCGGAGTCACGTGACCAAAGCATTACTTCTTGATTGTTGCCAACCAAAAGATTAGCTAAGACACTGCCCCATGATCCGGCACCTAAAACAGCAATTTTGTTACTCATATTTTTCTCCTTTCAACGATGCGGCATACCATGGTAATTGTTTTGAATGACGCCGCGTGATCCAAATTATTAATGCACCAATAAAGAAGACGGCAGATAAGACTTGCGAGATACGCAAGGGGCCGATCATCAGGCTGTCCGTGCGCATTCCTTCAATAAAGAATCTGCCAAATGCATACCACATAACGTAGGTCAAAAAGATTTCACCCTGCTTAAACAAACGTGGGCGATGGCGCAGGCTCACCAATAGCAAAAAGCCTGTCAGATCCCACAATGATTCGTATAGAAAAGTCGGCACGCGATAATGACCGCCAATATACATTTGATTAATGATAAAAGCAGGTAGGTGCTGAGCCTTTAAGGCAACCAGCGTCGTGATTTTCCCAAAGGCTTCTTGGTTGAAAAAGTTTCCCCAGCGTCCCATCGCTTGAGCCATAATCACGGTTGGCGCAATGACGTCAAGCATCGTCCAAGTCGATATTCTTCTCGCCCGGCAAAAAAGCCACAGGGTCAAAAAGCCACCCAGAATCGCGCCATAAATAGCGATCCCACCATCCCACACTGCAATGATCTCACCAGGAAAACGAGAGTAATACGACCACTGAAACGCTACGTAATAAATGCGAGCACAGATTACAGCAATTGGCAGCGCCCATAAAAGATAGTCGTAAAAGTACTCCTCATCGATTCCCTTGCGCTGGCCCTCACGAATCGAAAGCCACAGTGCCAAAACGACACCAGTTGCAATAATGATACCATACCAGTGAACCTTGATTGCCCCCAGGCGAAAGGCAATCGGATCCAAACTCAAGAGTGTATCAGTCATGCTCTTGACCCTGTTTTTGTTCCTTTACCTGCGTGTCGTGAACCGAATTTTGTTGAATCAGCCGGTTTAAGTTGTCATCAAAAGTCTTGGTGGCATCGTATCCCATCGTTTCAGCACGATAGTTCATCGCTGCTGATTCAATAATAATAGCCAAGTTACGACCGGTTTTGACCGGAATCGATACCTTAGGAATGATAACGCCTTGAATCGTCTGCGTGTCACCACGATCGCCAAGCCGGTCAAACCGTGCATCAGGCGTCCATGTTTCCAGGTGGACGATGAAGTTGATGATGTCACTTTCCATAATGGCCCCGGCACCATACAGGTTCATCACATCAATAATCCCGATACCCCGAATTTCCATTAAGTGATCAAGAATTGCCGGTGCTGAGCCAACCAGCGTCTGCTCGTCTCTGGCGTAAACCTCAACACGATCATCGGCAACCAGCCGATGACCACGCCGGACCAGCTCCAGCGCCGTTTCTGATTTACCGACCCCTGAGTCACCGGTAATCAGAACCCCAATCCCGTTGATGTCAACCAAAACCCCGTGCAGTGACTGCCGTTTGGCCAGACAGCCAACCAAATATGAGGTCATGTTGCTTAGAATTCGCGAAGAGGTCAGATGCGTGCCCAAAATTGGAATATGAGCCTCTTCGGCAGCTTTTGACAGTTCTACTGGAATTGGCAGATCCGTTGAGATAACGAAGCATGGCGTCTGTGGCATGCACATCTTGGTCATATATTCCGTTCGGTGCTCTTGAGTCATGTCCTTGGCAAAAGAGGTTTCCGTAATTCCCAAGAGCTGAATTCGCTCAGCTGGATAATGAGTAAAGTAGCCGGCAAATTCCAATGCTGGCCGACAGATGTCACTGGTGACGATTGGCCGCTGCAGATAGTCTTCACCTTGCAGCACTTTGAGTCGGACGTTTTTGACCAACTCTTCAACAGTTACGCTTTCTGGCATTTTTATTCACTTCCTGATAATTAGCTTTCAAAGTGATTGGCAATAATCGTATTGCATACTGACATAATCAAGGCAATCAGCATGGCTGACCACAGCGATGAAAAGTAAAATGCGCTTTTACCAACTACGCTCGAGGTCATAATCAACATCAAGCCATTGATTACAATGCTGAAAAGTCCTAGCGTCAAGACGTTGATTGGCAAGGAGATCAGCATCAAAAAGGGTTTTACCAATGCATTCAAGACTGCTAAAACCAAACTAGCCAACAATGCCACGCCAACGCTGGAGACATAAAACATTCCGGTCTGAGCAAATATGCCCGCTAAGGCGATAAATAAAACGGCATCAATCAAAATGCTCTTAAAAAAGCCCATTAATCTTTCCTTCCTGATTTAACATCATGCTCTTCGACGTTATGCAATACTCGTCGTGATTCTTTTGGCTCCGGTTCGCCTTTTTTGGTATGGCTCAGCCAGTCAAAAAAATTGAAAGGTTGTGGGTCTGCTGGAATGATGATTGCCATCAGCAGATAGATCAAAACCCCTGGGACGATCGAAGTCAAAATCGTCAGCACCGCATAGCCGATTCGCAGCCATTTAGGATCGATCTTAAAATAACGACCCAAGCCGCCAAAAACACCGGCAATATAACGATCGCTTGCTGATCGAGTCAGGCGACGATTTGGTTTATAACGCTGTTCTCTGGTCAAGATTTTCCCTTCCTTTCCTTATCTATCTTACTTTGTTTTCGCTTTCATCACAATCTGCTTTAACGCGGATTTTTCTTGCTGAGCCGCCATTGCAGATAGGCATTGATAAATGGGTCCAAATCGCCATCCATTACGCCCTGCACGTCATGGGTCTCATAGCCGCTGCGATTATCTTTGACCATCGTGTATGGTTGGAAGACATATGAACGAATCTGCGAGCCCCAGCCAATATCCAACTGTACTCCTTCAATCTCAGCACGCTGCTTGGCCTGTTTTTCTTCTTCCAGTTCATAGAGCTTGGATTTCAGCATACTCATCGCCGTCTGACGGTTCTGCAGCTGTGAACGCTCAGCCTGCGAAGCCACCACGATCCCAGTTGGCAAGTGAGTGATTCGGACGGCCGATTCGGTCTTATTGATATGCTGACCACCGGCACCTGATGAACGGAAGGTATCAACGCGCAGATCAGATGGATCGATGTCGATTTGAATACTGTCATCAAGTTCAGGCATGACGTCAACACTGGCAAATGACGTATGACGGCGCTTGGCTGCGTCAAATGGCGAGATTCTAACCAGACGATGAACGCCTTTTTCACTGCGCAGCATGCCATAGGCGTTGCGGCCCTTAATCAATAGACTGACACTCTTGATACCGGCTTCTTCACCAGCTTCATAGTTGGCCGTCTCCACGACAAAGCCATGCCGCTCTGCCCAACGGACATACATGCGCAAAAGCATTGCCCCCCAGTCTTGAGCTTCGGTACCGCCAGCACCAGGATGAATTTCTAAAATTGCGTTTTTGTCATCGTATGGGCCATCCAAAAGCTGCGTCAGTCGATATTCACGCAGTTCTTTTTGCGTGGCCTCATAGTCATGGTCAAACGCTTCTTTAAGCTCATCATCGGGCTCAACGCTTAACAGTTCAATCGTCGTCTGCAGGTTCTCAAGCTGTTCTTTTAGATGCACGTAGGTGTCGCGTTTGGCCTTTAAGTCATTGTTTTCATTGATGACTTTTTGAGCAGTCTCATTATCGTTCCAAAAATCAGGAGCGGTCATTTGATGCTCGTTTTCA
The DNA here is from genome assembly GCF_947381555.1 of Limosilactobacillus pulli. Taxonomy (NCBI): domain Bacteria; kingdom Bacillati; phylum Bacillota; class Bacilli; order Lactobacillales; family Lactobacillaceae; genus Limosilactobacillus; species Limosilactobacillus pulli. Next base: position 17,837 of record NZ_CANCWQ010000011.1, on the reverse strand, counting down.
GCGATACGCTCATTTAATGCATCCAGGTCAAAGAGACCTCCCGAAGCGTGCAACCTCAGCCTGCATTGCTTCTAAATTCTTTTTGGCTTCACTCAGTTCCAAAGTGACTCTTCCTTTCAATAATCAAAAATACGGCAGCGGTACCGTGCTTGGCGCCTTGCTGCCGTACCTGTTTGGTTTTATCGTTCAACGTTGTGTCTGATTTCCGACTTCATGAAAAGACGCGTTGTTTCATATTCAATATCGGCAATCATCTGTTCAAACATATGGTAGCCGGCCGTCTGATACTCAACCAATGGATTAAGCTGACCATAGCCACGCAGGCCAACTGACTGCCGGAACTGATCCATCACATCGATATGATCGGTCCAGTGAGAGTCCACGACCCGCAGGATAACAACCTTTTCAAACTCAAGCATCTGTGCTGGATCATAAAGCTGGCGCTGCTTGTCTTTATAGACGCCATTGGCCAGACTCATCAAATGTTTGGTAATCTCTTCTTGAGACTTTCCTTCAAGATCCTTGATACTGATCTGCTCTGGCTTGACCAGCGTTTCAACGGCAAAGTCAACAATCTCTTGGAGTTTCCAGTCCTTTTGATCACCCAGCGTGTGCTGATCAACCTCACGTTGAATCGTACGTTCAACCATTGGCATCAAAACCCACTTTAAGGACTTCTCTTCAGTAATAACCTGCTGACGCTCCTTGTAGATGATCTCACGCTGCTCACGCATTACATCGTCATATTGAAGCACGTTTTTACGCGAGTCGTAGTTGTTCCCTTCAACCCGCTTTTGAGCTGATTCAACCTGACGCGTTAAAAAGCGGCTCTTGATGACGGCATCCTCATCTTCAACCTTCATCCGTTCCAAGAAGGCCTTGATGCGATCGCCACCAAAACGACGCATCAGATCATCCTCCAGTGACAGATAGAACTGCGAGATCCCAGGATCACCCTGACGACCAGAACGTCCTCGCAGCTGGTTGTCGATTCGGCGACTTTCATGACGTTCAGTCCCAATTACCGCCAAGCCGCCCAACTCACGCACGCCGGGTCCCAGCTTGATGTCAGTACCACGACCAGCCATGTTGGTAGCAATCGTAACGGCACCAACTTGTCCGGCATTCTTGATGATGTCGGCTTCTTTGGCATGGTTCTTAGCGTTTAAGACAACGTGCGGAATATGCTCTTTGTCCAGCATTTCAGACAGGTATTCTGACGTTTCAACAGCCACCGTACCAACCAAAACAGGCTGGCCCTTTTCGTGTAATGCCTTAATCCGCTTGACGACGGCCTTAAACTTGCTTTCCAAAGTTGGGTAGAGCAGGTCTGGCTCGTCAATCCGAGCTACGGGACGGTTGGTTGGAATCGAGATGGTTTCCATGTTGTAGATCTCACGGAACTCTTCTTGTTCGGTCTTGGCCGTCCCCGTCATCCCGGCAAGTTTTTTGTACATCCGGAACAGGTTTTGGTAGGTGATGTTGGCCATGGTCTTGTTTTCTTCTTGAATCGGCACGTGCTCTTTGGCTTCAATTGCCTGATGCAGACCATCTGAAAAGCGCCGACCCTGCATGATCCGTCCAGTAAATGAATCCACGATCAAGACTTCTTTATCTTTTGAAACCACGTAGTCCTTATCACGCAGCATGATGTAGTTGGCCCGCAATGCTTGATCCAGGTGGTGCGTCAAAGCCGTGTTCTCTGGGTTGTAAAGGTTATCCAGATTAAAGTACTTATCAGCTTTTTTGATTCCTTCATCAGTCAGTGAAACCGTCTTGGATTCCAAATCAATCTTGTAGTCGACGTCTTTTTTCAGTTTCTTGACGAAGCGGTCGGTCTGTTGATAAAGCTTTGACGTTCCCGTACCCGGTCCTGAGATAATCAATGGCGTCCGTGCCTCATCAATCAAGATTGAGTCAACCTCATCGACAATGGCAAAATTCAAGCCACGCTGAACCTGATCTTCTTTGTAGACAGCCATATTGTCACGCAAGTAGTCAAAACCAATCTCGCTGTTGGTTGAATACATAATGTCGCACTGGTAGGCCTTACGCTTTTCGTCAGGATCCATCTCAGAGTTGTTGACCCCAACCGAGCAGCCAAGCCAATTGTACAGCTGTCCCATTTCCGTTGCGTCACGCTTGGAAAGATATTCATTAACGGTAATAACGTGTACGCCTTCACCAGAGATCGCATTAAGGTAGACCGGCATTGTGGCCGTCAGCGTCTTACCTTCACCAGTTTTCATTTCTGCGATGTTACCTTCGTGAAGAACGATGCCCCCCATGATCTGGACGTGGAAGGGATACAGTCCCAAAACCCGCTTGGCTGCCTCACGAGCAACCGCAAAGGCTTCTGGCAGCATATCGTCAAGCGACTCACCTTTTTGGTAGCGTTCTCTAAATTCCGGCGTCTTGGCTTGCAGCTGTTCATCCGTCAGCTTGCTCATTTGATTGGCGTATCTTTCCACCCGATTGGCAATCTTATCAATCCGGCGCAATTCTCGTCGATCGCTTTCAATCCACTTTTTCAGTACGTTCGCCATTAAGCGTCATTTCCTCCATTACAATGATTCTAAAAAGTTAAATCATCAGGTGCGATCTAACCCATTATCATTTTATTTTCATATTTCCCATTTTAACATGGAACCAGCGACATGAACATGAAACTGTTCAACCAGGCCTTATCCAATGAAGAACTCAAAAGCAAATAAAAAAGGAACGGCTAAAAATGCCATTCCTTTTCCTTTGATTACGGACTAGTTGATTTCAATCAGACCGTAGCGACCATCCTTACGACGGTATACGACGCTGGTACCATTGGTTTCAGCATCTTCAAAGACAAAGAAGTCATGTCCCAGCATGTCCATTTGCAAAACTGCCTCTTCTGGGTCCATTGGCTTCAAGGAGATTTGCTTGGTCCGTACGATCTTTAAATCATCACTGACTGGTTCGTCTTCAACATCAGGTACAAAGTCCATGTTCTTGTAGCCCTTTTCACGGGACTTACGGTTAACCTTGGTCTTGTACTTACGGATTTGACGTTCCAGTTTATCGGTAACCAAGTCAATGCTACCGTACATGTCGCTGGAGGTTTCTTCCGCCCGCAGCGTCAGGTATGGAAGTGGAATCGTTACTTCCACCTTGAAAGTCTTGTTAGGGTAGACCTTCAGATTAACGTGCGCGTTTGCTTCAACGTTATCTTCGAAGAACTTTTCCAGCTTGCTGATCCGCTTGATGACGTAGTCGCGAATCGATTCGGTAACTTCGACGTTTTCACCACGAATATTGAATTTTAGCATTGCACTTCTCTGTCGCTCAAAAATGACGAGATTTGATTATTTACCCACTATGCTTACCGTCACAGATTAATCTGAAAAGACGGCACCCAAGACCACTGCCCTTGCCTCAAGCAGCAGTCTACGGTGATAGCCACAACCGCAATTTTTCCAATAAATCAGCTATAAGACTTATTGGGCTGCTATTGCATAGTGCTCGCCAGATCTGCCGACAGAAATTCATCTCCTTCCAGTCCAAGCAAAAAGCTTGTTCTGATTGATATCAGAAGGACCACTCTTCTCATATCCTAATTCTATTATAGATTACTTTGCCTTAATAGACAAATTCATTTTGTAATCGTTTACAGAGTTTTAACTGACCAAGGTGGCACTCTTGACTTCAAGACAACCGGCCTGATGGCATAAAACCGCTGCATGATATAATGTCCGGCCGGTCGTATAGACATCATCAACCAATAAAACCCGCTGATGAATGATTTTTTGTGGCTGCGTCAGGCGAAAAATCTGTGGCGTTTTTAGACGTTCTTGCCGTGTTTTGGATGATTGTTTCTGTTTATTATTCGCAATTGTCGTCAAGGCCGTGGTATAGGGCAGTGTCAAAAGAGCCGTTGTCTGATTAAAGCCACGCGTCTGCCATGTATGCGGCGCTATTGGAATGGGGACCAATACATCATAGTCAAATTCTTTTAAAAATTGGTTGAATTCAGCCTGAAAAGCCAAGCGCAGTCCATAGTCTCCTTGAAACTTATATCTTTTCATATATTCACGCATCATGTCATTATATGCGTAAAGACTTTGATTGGCCAATAGCCAGCCATACTGATGCTGCCATTGTTGACATTCCCAGCATATCGTTTCCGATGCCAGCAGCTTTCGACCGCATCCTGGACATGGATGAGTACTTTTCCTTAAAACAAGGCGACTTTGACACTTGATACATATTTTAGGCTGCGGGATTCGACCTGGCAGCAGCAATTGTTTTAGGCTGAGACGTTTTTCAATCATCGCGCCGCAAAGCAGGCATTTTAGCAAGCAGACGCGCCCCCTTTTGATTCATATAGGCAATCTGATACAAAGCCTCGCGAACCCGGCGGCTCATTGCCCCAACGTAAAACCAGACGCTGCCAGTAGGACGCTTTTGTGAGCGCCCCGCTCGGCCTGCCATTTGAACCAGCGCGGATGCTGAAAAAACCTCATCATCGGCACCCAGAATTATGACATCAATTTCTGGAAACGTAACGCCGCGTTCCAAAATTGACGTCGTAACCAAAAAAAATACTTTTGATCACGCATCGCCTGTACTTTTTCCAGACGCTTTGGATCACTGGCATAGACAGTCGCAAAATCCATCGTTTCCAAATCATTATGCAAAGCCAGCTTGACTGCCGGCAGATCCTTAACGTGTGGTACAAAAAGCAAAAAACGCTGGCCAGTCGCAAGCTCATGCTGCAGTGTTTGTCTGACTTTGGGCGGCAAATGACCTTTTTGCAGCTGAAGACGCCAGTTTAAGGTCAACTCAACTCTTGGTACTGGCAATAAATGACCATGATAGCGCAGCGGCAGATAACTGACTTGCAGTTGACCTCGCTTTACGGACTGCAGCAATGCTTTACCAGGCGTAGCCGTTAAAAAAGTCATCCCACCATCAGGCTTAACGGCATTTTGGGCAGCAAAGTACAGCTGGGGGTTAGTCGCAAATGGAAAGGCATCGACCTCATCAATGATCAGATTATCAAAGGCATGATAAAATCTCAGTAGCTGATGGGTGGTGCAGACGGTCAGCTGTCGATAGTGATACGGTTCTTGAGCTTTGCCGTACAACAGTGCAATCTCGCAGTTTTTAAATGCTTTTTTTAAACGCGGATAAATCTCTAGGCAAACATCAACGCGCGGCGAGGCCCAAGCGATTCGCTCACCTTGCTGCAGCCGCTCAGCCAGTCCTTTAAACATCATTTCTGTCTTGCCAGCTCCCGTAACCGCCCAGATCAATCGTCTTTCATGATGGCACATGCTCACCTGGACCTCTTTTGCTACCTGCTCTTGCAGCAATGAAAGCTGACCTTGCCAAATCAGCTGCGGATATGGCGGACAAAATTGATTTGGCTCGGCAACATGGTAAAATTTACTCAGCGTATCAACTCGACCTAGATTCAGGCAAATGGGGCAATAAAATTCATGATTGGGCAGCGCTGCGGCACTTAAACTGATTCTTGCACCGCAGCGCTGACAGATGATTGTACTCTTGGCAGCTTTCATCGTTGGCAGTACCTTGATTTTTGCTGGCAGTGTTTTTGGCATATCAACGATTGGTACCAAGATCCGACGGCCAAAATAGTCTTCTATCATTTCAAATCCCCTCCTGAGATACTCTATGCCAATTAGACCATGTTCAAATTAAATTAAGCGATAAAATAATAAAGAGGAATTTTTATGACTGCGCCATTTTTAACTATTGCTCAAGATGTCACCCATGAAATCATCATTAAAAAATCACGCTTTATCTGCAGCCTGTTTCGCGTTGAGTCTGAAGAGCAGGCGCAAGCGGCAATTACCCAGATTAATAAGCTTCACCGCAAGGCAACCCACAACTGCTTTGCCTACCTGCTCGGCGAACACGACCAGATTCAGCGTGAAAGCGACAACGGCGAGCCTAGTGGAACCGCCGGCGTACCAATGCTGGAAGCTTTAAAGGCCAATCAGCTGCATAACGTTTTAGCCGTCGTCACCCGCTATTTTGGCGGCATCAAGCTGGGAGCTGGCGGCTTGATTCGTGCCTACAGCAATTCGGTATCGCAGGCCATCGAACAGGCCGGACTGGTCGAACGTGTCGAGCAGTCCGTTTTAAAAGTCAATGTTTCCTATTCACAGCATGACTCACTACTTTATTTTTTAAAGCAAAACAACCTTAAGATTGCCGCTGAAGATTACGGTGCCAGTGTCATCGTCAGCATATATGTTGATGAAGATCAGCTAAGTGAACGGCTAAAGCAGCTGACTGATCGTTTCAACAACCAGCTGACAATTGAAAAAGGCCCGACGCGCATTCACGAGATTCCATATTCCAAGGCATAACTAAAAGAGAGTGAGAAAAAACTCCGAAAATCAGCTTGCGACCAATTTTCGGAGTTTATCTTCGAACCTCCGCAAGGCTGGCTACTGTGCTGAGGCATTATTATCCATACATAGTTAAGAGGTTGAGTTAATTCCCAGCTTCTTTGTTTATTTATTTTTCCTTTGGCACGCTCTTAAAGTAGCTCAGCCAAACGATCAGACTAAAAATCAACAGCATGATAAAGGCATGCTGCGTACCGATTGCCGTAGCTTTAGCCGTTCCAACATGCAGATGGTATTGACTCTGTGCCACTACGGTAGCCGAAAGCGAGGTCCCCATCGCACCAGCAAACTGCTGCAGCGTGTTCATAATCGCATTCCCTTGAGTTCGCTCCTTAACTTGCAAAGTATTTAAGGCACTGGTCATAACACAGCCCATGCACGCACCCATGCCGCCCATATACAAAATATAGATCAGCATAATAAACATATTGCTTAGCTGTCGGCTGAAGGCTGCAAACAGCACCAATGAGATCACACAGCTGGTAAAGCCAGCTAAAATCGGTTTGCACGGACCATATTAGTCCAGCAGCTTACCACCAAACGGACCAAAAAATGCTCCCATAAAGCCAGCCGGTAAGACCAATAGCCCAGCTAGCAGCGCTGAGTTGCCATTAACCAGCTGAATATAGTTTGGCAACAAAAAGGCAAAGCCCAATGAGATGATCTGCGTCAAAAAGAAGCCCAGTACGTGTCCAGCAAAAGCTTGGTTCTTAAACAGTCTTAGATTCAAGATTGGCACCGCAATCTTTAGTGAGCGCACAATCAAAACAATCATGCCAATCAGCCCAAACAAAAGTGCGCTACCAACTTGCCAGCTTAAGAATTGACCACTGCTGAGGTTGCTGAAGCCAAAAATCAAGCCGGAAAACATCATGGCAATACCAGCAAAGCTGATGCCATCGATTTTTTGCCGCTCAATACCCCAGATTCCCAAGAGCAAAGAGATTACCAATAGTGGTAATAAAAAGTAAAAGACCCAGCGCCAGCCAAGACTGCTGACGACGATTCCGCCAAAGGTTGGACCGATTGCTGGCGCGATCCCGGTAATCATATTGGCCAGTCCCATCATAAAACCAATTTTACTTTGCGGTACCTGTTCCAAAATAATATTGAACATCAATGGTAAGGCAATCCCCGTTCCAATTCCTTGAATTGCTCGTCCTATCAGTAAAAGGGCAAAGCTGCCCACCAAAGCATCAATCAAAGCCCCAGTAATAAACAGCAGATTGGCACATAAAAATAATTTCTTGGTTGCAAACGACTTCTTTAAGATGGCTGACAGTGGCACGATAATTGCCACGATCAATAGATAGATCGATGTCATCCACTGAACCATGTTTGTTGTAATATCAAATTCCTTCATCAATGTGGGGAAGGTTATGTTCATTGCCGTTTCCACAATCACACCGCTAAACGACATCAGTCCCGTTGCTAGAATCGCTGCGTAGACCCGCTTATCGATTCGATCCGTTTGATTCACTAATCATCACTCTTTTCTTGCAGATATGCCAAAACTTCTTCAAAGTCTGCCAGCTGTTTAGAAGAAAAACGATTTTCCAAACGCTGCTGACGCATGTCAAGATACCGACGAGCAGTCTTGGCAAACACCCTGGCCTGCGGTGTTAATGAAACGATCTTGTTGCGCCGGTCATTGCTGGCAGTTTTTCTGGTAACCAACCCTGCTTTTTCCATTCGCTGCAGCATCTTGGCCGTCGTTGACCGTTTGATGTTGAATTCCAATTCAATCGCATGCTGCGTACTTTGCCATTGTGGCTGGTTAGCCAAAAAATCAATCGTTGACAGCTGCTGTCCGGTCAATCCATATTCATTTGCAAAATGATCAAACTTCCAGGCCAGATAGTTGGCAGTTTGATGCAGTTCTTTTTCCAGATAGCTCATGTTTTTCTCCTTTTTGTTAGCCGGCTAACATTAATATGCTAAGGCATGTCTCATTGCCTGTCAAAACAAAAAAACGACATTGATTTTCATCAATGTCAGTCTTTTGTTTAAGTTAACCAAGTAATGATTGAACTACTTCCAAACCGATCAAAACGATAACTAAAACTAAGATCAATCGCACCGAAGCAATGGTTTTTCGATCATGACTCTTAATCTTTGTCCAATTAAAGCCCAAATACGCGCCAACCAGCAGTACGCAGCCCAAAAAGCCGCCCAGATCAGAAACAAAGTGCTGATGCCGAATTGAAAAGCTCGAAATCAAAAAGATACCGACTGCTCCTAATGCAGCCCAGAGCCATTGACGATGCTTCAAAAATTTTTCCATAGTTCAAAATTGCTCCTATTGGCTATTCATGCAAGTGATAGTTGTAGCTGGAAACGACGATGTTTTCCCGTGAGTTCAAAGCAGCTCGCAGTCTGACACTGGTCTGGTTATGCAGTGCCATCTGCCATGGCTTATTGGGAATAAACTGCGGTACCAGAACCGTTGTTGAATAGTTTCTGGCTGCCGCTCGCTTGGCAACGACATCAACAAAGCGCAGCGTTGGCTTGGCAATTGAGCGATATGACGAATGAATATCGACAAATCGTACGTCTGGATACTCTGCTTTAAACTCATTGGCCGTCTTGTGTTCTTTACCAGGGTTTTCATCAAATGAGACGTGCATGGCAATGACATAGTCACCGATTGAACGCGCATAATTGATGGCTCCCTTGGTAACTCGGGTCACGTTACCAATCAAGACGATCACGGTCGAACCATCATAGTCATGCAGCTGAACCTTGGTCTTTTCGGCAATCCGCAGCTGCATGCCGACCTTGATATAGTGGTTGTGAATCTTGTAGAACATAAACAGCAGAGCAGGCATGATGATCAAGTATGGCCATACGTTGCCAAAATGCTGCCAGAACAAGAAGACAACCAGGCATGCCGAGATCAAGGCCCCGACCAGATTGATCGTGGACTTGCCCAGCCAGTGTCCCTGGCGATGTCTAAACCAGTGAATGATCATCCCGGACTGAGAAAGCGTAAATGGCACAAAAACACCAACCGCATACAGTGGAATTAACATGTTGGTCTTACCATGGAAGATCAAAATCATGACGATGGCACCAACGGCCAGGGCAATGATCCCATTGGAATATCCCAAACGGTCCCCACGATCCATAAAGGCATGTGGTAGATACTTGTCCTTGGCCATGTTAAACGCCAGAATTGGAAAGGCCGAAAAGCCAGTATTGGCAGCAACGGCTAAGATCATGGCCGTAGAAAGCTGCAGCAGGTAAAAGCCGATTCCATGACCGTCAAAGATTACGGCACCAATCTGTGAAAGCACGGTGGCATGTGAGTTTGGCACAATTCCAAAGTAGTAGCTAAAGAACGTGATTCCGCCAAAGAAGGCAGCCAGAATTAGACTCATGATCGCCAGCGTATTGGCCGCGTTCTTCTTTTTAGGTTCATTAAAGTTTGGCACGGCATTGCTGATCGCCTCAACCCCGGTCAATGAGGATGAACCGGCTGAAAAAGCCCGAATAAACAGCACTGCCGACATTCCGGCAACCGGTGTTCCAAACGATGCCGTCGCATGATAGGTCAAGTGGCCCGTGGCAATATTGATAAAGCCCCAAACAATCATGGCCGTGATCATAACGATAAAGAAATAAACCGGAACCGTTAAGAAATTGGCACTATCACTCAATCCCCGCAGGTTCAAAATCATAATCAGCAAGACGATAATGACTGAAATCGGCACCGAATACTTATAAAGCTGCGGGACCGCAGAAACGATCGCTTCAGTGCCGGAAGTCGTTGAAACCGCGACCGTCAGCATATAGTCAACCAAAAGTGAGCCACCAGCCAACAAGCCACCGGTGCGGCCCCAGTTTTCGGTAGCAACGACATAGGCACCACCACCGCTTGGATAAGCATTGATGATCTGCCGATAGGAAAACGTGATTGCCACCAGCAGAATCAAAACCAGCGCTGCAATCGGCAGTGAGTACCAGATCGCGGCCGCTGACAAGGTTACCAAAACAGTCGTAATCTGTTCAGTACCATAGGCAACGGATGATAAAGCATCCGACGATAACAAGGCCAATGCCTTAAACTTGGTCAAATGGGCCTGGCCTTCATCCAGCGTCTTTAATGGCTTACCAATGAGGACGCGTTTTAAATACCGCCACATATTCTTTTTCTCCTTCACTCTATTAAGATATAAAGTCAACAGTTATTCTACACCACTAAAATGGTTAATACCACCCACCCGCAATTGGCGGATCAGCGGTTTAAAAGACTTTATCAAAGCTGCTCTATTCATCGATACGCGCGTTGACGGCCCGTCCCAATTCAAGATCCTGGCCAGCAACGCTGCTATTGATCCCCCACCAGTAAAATACTAGTGAACATAAAATGATTACAACAAAGTCAAAAGGATATTCAATCCAGTTCTGACCACCAAAGCCATCACTACCCAGATAAGACATAATTGATATGAACACCAGATAGCCCAACAGCCAGCCGCATCCTTTCAGCTGCATCTTCCAAGAAACGTGATGGTAACGAATCTCATAATAGGCATAGATTGGCAGACCGAGGCAAATGACAAAAATCACCTCAATCGTCGTCGGCCACATTGCCCAATAGATTGCAAGGCTGGTCAGCACAAACGACAATGGTGCCATCCAGCTTAAAGAACGTGGCTTAAATGGCCGCTTCAAATCAGGCGCAATTTTTCTAAGTGCTACGGCAGCTACCGGTCCCGTCAAATAGGCAATCAGCGTTGAGGCCGAGATGACGCTGGCAAGCGCACTCCAATTACGAAAAATGCAGACCAAAACAGCCGCCAAAATCAGATTCACCACCATGGCAAAACGCGGTACCATATAGCGGCGCTGCAGTCTCCCCAGCCAAGCTGGCAAATGATCGCCACGCGCCATTGCCGCCAGCGTTCGTGAAGCATTGGTAACAAAAGCCACCCCGGTACCAAACGGCGACACGAAAGCATCAATATACAAAAGAATCGTCAGCCAGTTGATCCCCATCAAAATGGCCAGATCTGCAAACGGCGAAGCAAAATTAATCCCGTGCCAGCCATGCGCAGACAAAAGTGATGGCTTAACGGCACCAATAAAAGTAATCTGCAACAGAATATATAGCACAGCTGTAATCGTCAGTGAGATCACGACCCCACGATAGATGTTTTTTTGTGGATCCTTCATCTCGCCACCCAAATTGACGACCGTTTGAAAGGCATCGTATGAAAAAATAATTCCGGCTACCGTTGTCGCCTCAAAAATCGAACGGCTGCCATAGGGCATAAAGCCTTGAACACTGTGACCAAAGTTGCCGGTATGAAAACCACTCAGCATCAAAACGACAATCGTCAAAGTCGGCATCAGCAGCTTAAAAATCGAGATCAAGCCCGTAAAATGAGTTAAGATCTTAACTGACCAGAAATTGATCAGCGTAAAAACGATCATAAACGCAAAGACCACCAGCAGCCCTTGATTGGTAATGCTGTCATGGCTGACAAAGCTACGCGTCCAGTTGGCCCAGCTCCATGGCCATGAGCTCATGTATTGAACCGAGGCTACAGCTTCAATCGGAATCAGTGTAATCAAAGAGACCCAATTAGCCCAAGCAGCTACGAATCCCAACAACGGGCCGTGACTGTATTGAGCATAGCGGCTCATGCCCCCGCTTTCTGGAAACATCGCCCCTAATTCTACGTAGTTAAAGGCAATCACCATGATGATGATCGCCCCTAAAATCCAGGAAATAACCGCTGCCGGCCCCGCAATTCTAGCCGCTTCGCCAGCCCCAAACAGCCATCCGGATCCAATTAATGAATTCAGAGCCAGTAAAATGACGGAAGTTAAAGACATTTTCTGACTAGGTATTTTTGATGACATAAAAATTACTCCACTAAATAAGTTAGCGCCCATCATTTTAATGGACATAACTAACAGAATACCACTAAGTGGCCATTAAACGCAAAAAAGCGTCTCAACTTAAAGTCGAGACGCTTTTTATTCATCCAATAAGGATTACATCATGCCGGCGCCGCCTTGAGGAGCAGCTGGCTGATCATTCTTTGGTTCTGGCTTGTCAGCAACAACGGCTTCCGTAGTCAGCAGCATTGCAGATACTGAAGCAGCGTTTTGCAGAGCCGAGCGCGTAACCTTGGTTGGGTCAACGATACCAGCGGCAACCATATCTTCAAACTTGTCAATGGCAGCGTTGTAGCCAATACCAGGCTTTTCGCTCTTCAAACGGTTAACGATAATTGAGCCTTCAACCCCGGCGTTTTCAGCGATTTGACGAACTGGAGCCTCAAGAGCCTTCTTAACGATGTTGACACCAGTTTCTTCATCGTCACTTTCGGTTTCAACGTTTTCCAGGGCTGGAATAACGTTGATCAGTGCCGTACCACCACCAGGTACGAAACCTTCTTGAACGGCAGCCCGCGTAGCGTTCAAGGCATCTTCAACACGGTACTTCTTTTCCTTAAGCTCAGTTTCCGTAGCGGCACCAACCTTGATTACGGCAACCCCGCCCGACAGCTTGGCCAGACGTTCTTGAAGCTTTTCCTTGTCAAATTCAGAAGTCGTGTTGGCAATGGCCTGCTTGATTTGTTCAACCCGTTCGGCAATAGCGTCCTTGGCACCGTTACCGTCAACGATGGTCGTGTTGTCCTTGGTTACGGTAACCTTGTTGGCAGATCCAAGTTGAGCCACCGTAGCATCCTTTAAACTCATGCCCAGGTCGTCAGAAATAACCGTACCGCCAGTCAGAATGGCAATATCTTGCAATTGAGCCTTACGACGGTCACCAAAACCAGGCGCCTTAACAGCGCAAACGTTGAACGTCCCACGGATCTTGTTCAAAACCAGCGTTGGCAGAGCTTCACCAGTAATGTCATCAGCAATGATCAGAAGCGAGCGGCCTTCTTGAACGACTGCTTGCAGCAATGGCAAAATATCTTGAATGTTGCTGATCTTCTTGTCAGTAATCAGAATGTATGGGTTATCCAGGTCGGATTCCATCTTGTCCGTGTCAGTTACCATGTATTGAGACATGTAGCCGCGGTCAAAGCTCATCCCTTCAACCACGTCAACCGTCGTGTCAACGCCGCGGCTGTCTTCAATCGTGATAACACCATCGTGACCAACCTTTTCCATAGCATCGGCAATCAGTTCACCGACTTCTGGGTTGGCAGCCGAGATCGAAGCGATTTGAGCAATGTCATCTTTGCTTTGAACTTCGTGGCTCATCTTGTGCAGTTCTTCAACGGCTGCCTTGGTAGCCTTGTCAATCCCGCGACGAATGCCGACCGGGTTGGCACCGGCGGCAACGTTTTTCATACCGGCGTTGACGATGGATTGCGTCAGAACCGTAGCCGTCGTCGTACCATCACCAGCGTTGTCGTTGGTCTTGGAAGCAACTTCAGAAACCAGCTTGGCACCCATGTTTTCAAAGTGGTCTTCCAGTTCAATGTTCTTGGCAATCGTAACCCCGTCGTTGGTAATCGTAGGAGCACCGTAGCTTTGTTCCAAAACGACGTTGCGGCCCTTAGGACCAATCGTCGTCTTAACGGTATTGGCCAGCTTGTCTACCCCACGCAGCATTGCCTTGCGTGCATCTTCAGAAAATTTGATTTCTTTTGCCATTTTAGATTTTCACCTCATTAATATTGATCGAATGCGAAAACAAGTCTACTTAGTCAACAATGGCAACCAGGTCTTTTTCACGAACGACCAGGTACTTTTCACCCTTGTATTCAACTTCATTGCCTGCGTACTTGTCAAACAGGACGCGGTCGCCTTCCTTAACGACTGGAGCAACTTTTTGACCATTGTCCAGGTAGCGGCCTTCGCCAACTGCGACAACCGTACCCGTCGTTGGCTTATCCTTGGCATTGTTAGCCAACACGATTCCGCCAACCGTCTTTTCTTCAGCTTGTTCCGCTTTAAGAACAACGCGATCTCCTAATGGTTTTAACACGTTAATCCCTCCATCAATCATCATTAATAATTCAGATATTTATTTAGCACTCTCATCACCTAAGTGCTAATTACATGATCTACTATATCATGATCTTGCCAAAATGCAACAATTATTTTGACCAATTTTGACTATTAGACTTTTAAAAACGCTTTAGTTACTGATATCAAGGCATTTTGACTTTTTGATCAATAATTAAAAAAACACGACGATTGCTCGCCGTGCGTTACACTATTTTTGACCATCTTTGGCATTGTTGTTTTCAATAAAGTAGATCAGTGTCTGCAGCTCATTGGTCAGGTCAATGTTTTGCACCTGAACGTCTTTTGGCACTGACAGGCGTACCGGCGTAAAGTTCAAGATACCGTGTACACCGGCCTCAACCAGCTCATCAGTAACTGCTTGTGACTTTTCACCGGGAACCGTTAAAATAACAACGTCAATCTGCTGTTCCTTCAGCTGCTTTTTCATCTCACCGACTGGGTAGACAGGAATCCCACTCTTAACGGTATTGGCCAGAGCAGGTTTAGGATCAAAGGCGGCACTGATCCGCAGATTGGTACTTTGATGAAAGTTATAGTTCATCAAGGCACTGCCCAAGCTGCCGACCCCGACCAACGCCACACTGGTCAGTTTGTCTTGATTCAGGATACCCTTGAAAAAGTTCAAAAGCTTTTCCACATCATAGCCATAGCCTCGTTTGCCCAATTCGCCAAAATAGGAAAAGTCGCGTCGAATCGTTGCTGAGTCAACCTTGACTGCTTCTGACAGTTCAGTTGATGAAACCCGCCGCTTGTTGGCATTAAGCAAAACGTTCAGATACCGATAGTAGACCGGCAACCGCTTAGCCGTGGCACGGGGAATTTTACGCGTTGCCATTAATAGATTCCTCCAATTCAGATTCTAGTTTGTGAAAATTATTCCTTTATTATTTTAGCAACTCAGCCAGACTTTGTGAACTATTTTCCAAGAAAAGAATCTTTTTTCATACTTAACATGCCTTTTATTATGCTACAGGGATCGATGCTTGTCTATGAGGAATTTGTGAAAAACCGATTGCTGTTTTGATTATGCGCATCTGATCATTTGCTCTCGAACCGATTTTTTACACACTAAATTAAATGCTTAACATTGTCGTCACTCGGTTCAATCTCGCCAGTCCACTCAATCTTGTGCTACAATCTTACTGATTATCTACAATAAAAATGAGGTTGAACTATGCTCTTATTGCAAACCAATAACGTTGAGCGTCGTTTTGGCAACGATGTCTTGTTTCACAATATGAATATGCAGATCCAAGATCACGGCCGTACTGCCCTGGTTGGCCGTAACGGTGCCGGTAAAACGACTTTCTTAAAAATCGTTGCTGGCCTGACCGAGCCCGATGAAGGCACGGTCACCCATGCTCGTGATCTCACGATTGGCTACTTAGCCCAAAATCAAGGACTCGACAGTCAAAACTCAATCTGGGCTGAATTAGACAGCGTTTTTACTCCCCTACACGATCTAGAACGTCAGCTGCATGATCTGGAAGAACGATTAGGAACGCTTGCTCCTGACGATGCTGACTATCAAGAAGTACTAGCCAGCTATGATCGACTGTCGGAACAGTTTAAAAAGCAAGGCGGCTATGAATATGCCTCCCGGATGCGGGGTGTTTTGCATGGTTTTGGCTTTGGTGAAGAAATGTATGATACCTCAGTCAATGCGCTTTCTGGCGGTCAAAAGACTAAGCTGGCCCTAGCCAAGATTTTGCTGCAGTCGCCTAATCTTTTAATCTTAGACGAACCGACCAATCACTTGGATATGGGTGTTTTAAGCTGGTTGGAAGATTATCTTAAAAGCTACCAGGGTGCGCTCTTGATCGTCTCTCACGACCGTTACTTTTTGGATCGCGTCGTTACCGATGTTTATGATCTAGACAACCGGACTCTGATTCACTATACCGGCAACTACACTCAGTTTGTTACCCATAAGCGTGAACGACTGCAAGCGGAATGGAAGCACTATGAGCAGCAGCAAAAAGAAATCGCCAAACTGGAGGATTTCGTCAATCGCAATATCGTGCGCGCATCAACAACCAAACGAGCTCAAGCCCGGCGCAAACAGCTGGAGAAAATGGATCGCCTGGAGCGTCCAGTGACTGATGATGCCTCTATTCACTTTCAGTTTCACAGTGATCATGACTCTGGCAACGAGGTCTTAGATGTTTTTGATCTCAACATTGGCTATCAGGATCAAAAACTGGCTGGACCATTATCGTTTAAGGTCCGCAAAGGCCAGCGCATCGGTATCATCGGACCAAACGGAATTGGCAAGTCCACATTGTTAAAAACGCTTTTGAAAAAGATTCCCAAACTCAGTGGCACGATCAAGTTTGGCGCCAACTTAGAGATTGGCTATTACGACCAGGAACAACAGCAGCTGCACCCCGAAAAAAACGTTTTAGAAGAAGTCTGGGACGATCATCCCGAAGTTTCTGAAAAAGATATTCGCTCGCTTTTGGGCAGCTTCTTGTTTGTTGGCGATGACGTCTACAAACCGGTCAGTGCTCTTTCTGGTGGTGAAAAGGCACGTCTTGAGCTGACCAAGCTGTCATTTATGCCGATCAACTTCTTGATCCTTGATGAACCAACCAATCACTTGGACATCGACAGTCGTGAGGTCTTGGAAACTGCTATCAACGAGTTTGACGGTACCGTCTTATTCATCTCGCATGACCGCTACTTCTTAAATCAAGTAGCTACTGACATCCTGCACATGACGGCTGATGGCATGACCCATTATGAGGGCAACTATGATGACTATCTAACCCAGCAGGCCAAAACATCAGCTGCCATTCAGCCTACAGTCAAGACCAAACAGTCAGCGGGTCAAGCCTCCTATCAGCAGAGCAAAGAAACCCAGCGTGCTCGGCGCAAACTGCAGCGTCAGGTCAACCAATTGGAGACTCAGATGGGCGAGTTGGAAGACAAACAAGCGACCATCGAAGCCCAGATGGCTCAACCAGAGATTGCTACCGATATTGCCAAGCTGACTGATCTGCAAAAAGAACTGGATGCTTTAAAAGCGCAAAGTGAGGAAATCGAGTTGCAATGGACTGAGGCAGCTGAAGCTTTGGAGAAATTTAACCAAGAAAATCCCGAATAATAAAAGCTCGGCACCAAGCCGAGCTTTTATTATTTAAAATCATCAGCATGCACTTTATCAAAATGCCTGCCAGTATACAGATCTTTAGGGCTGTGCTTGGCAGCCCAATCAGACATTGCATTCACCACCGGCAAAAGCGAGCGTCCTTCTTTGGTCAGCGAGTACTCGACTCTAATTGGCATCTCGTTATACTATTCACGCTTAATGATGCCTTTTTCCTGCAGCTCTTTTAAAATGGCAGATTGTAAAATTTAAGTTGAACATTTTAGTGGACAGAAAAACCCATAAAGGTCTTTAATGGTGTCGTCACA
>NZ_CANCWQ010000010.1:0-61466 GCF_947381555.1 Limosilactobacillus pulli | reverse complement strand
TCGAAAAGTGTTAAATTATGAAACCCCATATGAAGTATTTTTTGAGAAATCGTTGCACTTGGTTTGACAATTCGTCACACAAAAAAAGAGCAAGCAGAACTCTGCTTGCTCTTTTATTTATTGCACTAATTTGAAATTAGTCCAGGATGTCAGAAACGACACCGGCACCAACAGTGTGGCCACCTTCACGAATGGTAAACTTCAGACCCTTTTCAATGGCAACTGGCTTTTGCAGGGAAACAGTAAACGTAACGTTGTCCCCAGGCATAACCATTTCTACACCATCTGGCAGTTCGATCGTACCCGTAACGTCAGTAGTGTGGAAGTAGAATTGTGGACGGTAGTTGGAGAAGAATGGCGTGTGACGGCCCCCTTCTTCCTTCGTCATAACGTAGACTTCACCCTTGAAGTTCTTGTGCGTTTGGATGGAGCCTGGTTGTGCCAGAACTTGACCACGTTCTACTTGGTCGTGGCCGATACCACGCAGCAGAACACCAACGTTGTCCCCGGCTTCACCAAGGTCCAGCGTCTTGTGGAACATTTCAACACCCGTAACAGTAGACTTCAGGATTTCGTCCTTCAGACCAACGATTTCAACTTCGTCGCCGACCTTAACAGTACCACGGTCGATACGACCGGAAACAACAGTACCACGACCAGTGATAGTGAAGACGTCTTCGATTGGCAGCATGAATGGCTTGTCAGTAGGACGCTTTGGAGTTGGGATGTATTCGTCGATAACATCCATCAGGTGCAGGATAACCTTTTCTTGTTCAGGGTCACCTTCCAGAGCCTTCAAAGCAGAACCACGAACAACTGGAATGTCATCGCCAGGGAAATCGTATTCGCTCAGCAGGTCGCGAACTTCCATTTCAACCAAGTCAACCAGTTCGTCATCGTCAACCAAGTCGGTCTTGTTCAGGAATACAACGATGTATTGAACACCAACTTGACGAGCCAACAGAATGTGTTCACGAGTTTGTGGCATAGGACCGTCAGTAGCAGCAACAACCAGGATAGCACCATCCATTTGTGCGGCACCAGTGATCATGTTCTTAACGTAGTCGGCGTGACCAGGGGCATCGATGTGTGCGTAGTGACGCGTTTCCGTTTCGTATTCAACGTGGGCCGTGTTGATAGTGATACCACGTTCCTTTTCTTCTGGAGCGTTGTCGATATCAGCGTAGTCTTCAGCCTTTGCCAGACCCTTGTCTGCCAAAACCTTCGTGATTGCAGCAGTCAGAGTAGTCTTACCATGGTCAACGTGGCCAATAGTACCAATGTTTACATGGGGTTTAGTACGTTCATAATGTTCTTTTTCAGCCATTAATGAAATCCTCCTGATAAATTACAAGTATAATGCCAGACAAGTCAAAAACCGTCTGACACACCCTTAATGAAAATTGTACTACTTCCGGGAGCCAATTAAAAGTTTTAAAACCGGTTTTCCGAAAGAATTCTTAATTATAATATCAGCTCTACCCTGATTTGTAAATGAATTTAACCGAAACTTTTTATTGCATGCCCAGTCGCTGAGCCAAGCGGGCAATTTGATTCTGCCATTGTTTGGCCAAGATAACGTCGTAATCCTGATCCGTGCTCTGTGAATAAGCCGTTAAAGCCTGGTACCATGCGGTTGGATTGGGAATTGCCAATTCAATCAATGGATACAAAAATGCCAGCTGCAAGTGAAACTCTTGATCAAACATTTGATACGACAATGGATCGAGCTGACTAAACTCTTTTTTAATCATTGATTCGATCTGCTGGACCGTTTGAATCGACTCGACATCTTGTAGCCTGCCCAAATCAACCTCATGCTCTTGCTCATCCAGCCAATAGATCGTGATTCTTTCTTGCAGATGCAGACGCTGCATAATCTGCAAAAGACTTGATCTAATCAGTGGATTGACGAATGGATCACGCGCTAAGAACTTGGCACCGATCAGATACTGTTTAAGCGGCAGATGACTGGCCGCTTTAAAACGTCGCTGCTGTTCGGCAAAACTGCCGTCTCCCAAATGATAGAACTGCTTGAGCTGGCCGTTCAGTGAGGTCTGATAGTGCTTGGCAAACGAACTTTCAGCCTGCTCAACTTGTTTGATGAACTCATCATGCCATTTAGGCAGACTGTTTAATTGCACATGAACGTCAATAAAGGCCTGAGCATGCAGCTCAACCTCGATCAAAAGCTGCATTAATTCCCTAGAGGCGGTATATTCATTGAGATGCTCATTGGCATAGCTGAGCGCCTCGGCATACTGTTGATCCTCATACAAAGATTTTACCAGCTGACGATTGACAACGAACTCATCAACTTCTTCATAAAGCGCGGCAAATCGCTGTGCAGCCTCATGATAATGCTGCTGATCAAGAAGCTGATCGGCTTGATGAAACTGCTCTTGTTGTAAAGGCGTCATAATTATTAATTCCTTTCTGAAAGCCAAACAGCGCGAGCATTCACAGATGCTCACGCTGTTGATTATTTGCTGGCCTTGGTCTCGGCTTTACGCTGACGCTTGGCTCCGCGTCCCCGGCCACGACGCTTGGCAGTCGTCTTTTTGGCCGTTGATTCTTCATTGGCCTTATCATTGGTCTTTTTAGAATGATTCTTGCGCTTTGGATGCTGGTTGATCTCCATAATTACCGGCAGAATCACTGGATGACGCTTCGTTTGGTTAAAGAGGAAGCGATTCAGTTTTTCGCGCACGTCGGATTTAAGATGCGTCCAGTCAAATTCTTTTTGGTCCAGATTTTCTTGAACGACCTTTTCAACCAGATCCGCACTCTGCTTCATCAGTTGACGATTCGTCTTAACAAAGACAAAACCGCGTGAAGTGATCTGTGGCCGGGCCACGATCTTCTTTTTCTTACGGTCAATCGTTGCTACAACGACAAAGATCCCATCTTCTGACAGCACACGACGATCACGCAATACGATATTGCCGATATCACCAACCCCGGTTCCATCAATCATCGTATTGCCAACTTCCACGTGGGCACCCAAATGGAAGGCGCCATCTTCATAAGTCAAGACGTCACCCTTATTGGTCAAGAAGATATGATCAGCAGGAATGCCAACTTCTTCAGCCAAGATGGCATGCTGATCAAGCAAACGATACTCGCCTTGAATTGGCATGAACCACTGTGGCCGCATAAAGTTGAGCATCAGCTGTTCATCATTTTGATTGGCATGACCGGATGGATTCAGATCAGCAGCAATAAACTTGACGCTGGCCCCCGTCCGGTAAAGCATGTCCTCAGTCTTTTGCACTGCTGTTTCCATCGCATATGATGGTGTCGTTGTAACAAAAACCAGATCGTTTTCGTTGAGCGTAATGTTTTTATTGTCACCATTGGCAATCTGCTGCAATGCCTTGATTGGCTCGCCCATTCGGCCAGTTTCCAATACAACCAGTTCTTGTGGCTCCATCTTCTTAGCTTCTTCCAAGGTAATCAAAAGATCGTCTTCAGGCATCTTCAACTTGCCAAGGCTCATCGCCGTATCGATGATCTGCTCTAAGTCATGCCCAGAAAGGATTACCTTGCGACCTGTCGCAGCAGCTGCATTTAAAATCTGCTGTACACGCATGATATTGGAAGCTACGCTGGCGACAACCACCCGGCCAGGCGCTGCCTCAAAAGTATCTTGAATATAGGCAGCGATATCTTTTTCTTTGGTGTTCATGCCAGTGATGCCTGAACCAGCCGAATCAGACAGCAGCAGCAGCACACCTTGCTGACCAATCTGAGCCAGTCGTGCCAGATCAGTGCGGTAGCCTTCTGCCGCCGTTTGATCAAACTTAAAGTCCCCAGTATAAACGATGTTGCCCTCTGGCGTCTGCAACACGATCCCCATGGTATCTGGAATCGAATGCGTTGTCTTAAAGAATGAAACCGTCACATCGTTAAAATCGATTTCGGTTGCGGCATCAACGACATGGAAGTCATTAAATTTTTTAACTTTCTTGTCGGCGCTGTCTTTAACGGCCAGTTTAGCCAAGGCAATTGTTAATTCGCTCCCAAAGACAGGAACGTTGAAGTCAGTCAAAAAGTACGGCAAGCCGCCAATAGCATCGGCGTGACCCTGCGTCAGGAATACCCCAACGATTCGATCAGCACTTTCCTTTAAAAATGACCAGTCCGGTACGACCACGTCAATCCCCATCAGTTCGTTTTCTGGGTATTTCAAGCCGCAGTCCAGGATAAAAATCTGTTCATCAACCTCAACGGCATACATATTCTTGCCGTTTTCGTGCACGCCCCCAAAAGGCGTAATCTTAATCTTGCTCATATTTGCTCCTTATGATTGTATTTAAACGCGCCACGGACCTGGGCGGCCCATGGCAATTTATTCGTTCATAATTGCTGTTATTCATCTTACCACAGAATCAACATAGATTGAAAATTAACCATTCTATCCCGGCAATTTTTTAAATTAATCATCAATAGGTAACAAAAAAAGCCCCGACGATTGTCGAGACTTTGAATCTGAGCAGACGTTAAGATTAACGACGCAGGCCCAGACGCTTGATCAGTTCACGGTAAGCTTGCAGGTCAGTACGACGCAGGTAAGCCAGCAGGTTACGACGGTGACCGATCTTCTTCATCAGACCACGTTGTGAGTGGTAGTCATGCTTGTGCGTACGCAGGTGGTTGTTCAGTTCGTTGATGTCAGCAGTCAGTACGGCAACTTGAACTTGAGTTGAACCCGTGTCACCTTCGTGCGTAGCGTATTCCTTGATGATTTCGTTTTTGCGTTCTTTAGAGATAGCCATGTTGCTATTCCCACCTTTCATTTTTTTGTGCGCCGAGTTCTAGGTAAAGCGTCGGTGAGGATCGCTGAACCGAGAAGAGGCAATGACTGCTTTGAGCAGCCTTTGTTACTATAACGGATCATGCTTAAAATTGCAACTCCCATGTTCTTTTTTCAAAACGATCAGATCAAGACTATTGCAATCGACTACCGACTTTTGTATAATGACAAATGTTGAAAAATTCTGGTCAACTAATTAAACAGGGTTAACGGAGGTGAAATTCATGCCAATCATCAAATCAGCAATCGAACGTGTACGGACCAGCGAAAAGGCCCAAGCACGCAACGCTTCCCAAATGAGCGAAATGCGCACGGCTGTTAAGAAATTCGACAAGGCTAAGGTAGCCGGCGCCGAAAACCTTGACGACCTGTACAAGGCAGCTATTTCCGCTATTGACCGTGCCCACTCCAAGGGCCTGATCAAGGCAAACAAGGCCGCTCGTGACAAGTCCCGTCTGACGGCTCGTTACAACAAGTAGCGCCAACATTAAAAAAGCCGATGTCTTAATTGACATCGGCTTTTTTATGTTATCCGGCCTTTTTAGCGAACTGTAGCATAAACAGCTGAAACAGCAGCTCAGGATCGCGCGCTGTCGTCTTAAGCGCCTTTTCACAGCGAATCAAGCCTAAATAGGCCCGTACCAGATCGTTCATCTGAAAGCGTCGTGCCGTCTGCATCCCGATTTTGACCCGATACGGATGCACCTTAAGCCGGCTGGCCAACGTACCTTGGCTTAACCCGCGACTGCTTAAGACCTTAATTTGGATCAGCAGTCGAAACTGACCGACCAACAGCGCATTTAACTGCAATGGCTCATGATTGGTTTCCAAAAGCTGTTGGTAAATGTCTAAAGCCTGGGCCTGATCACGCTTTAAGACTGCCGTAATCAGATCAAAGACATTTTCATCCAGTGATTGGGGAACCAGGCCGATCACGTCGCCTTGACTGATTTGCTTGGTTTGATAGGCCAGCAGCTCCAGTTTCTTTAAATTAGCCACCATCAGCCCATAATCAGCATTGGTGCGCCTAACCAACTCATCCATGGTTCCATTTGCCAAACGGTAGCCATCACTTAAGAGCTGTTGTTCGACTTGATGCCGGGCATCCTGTTCACTTAACGGAGCTGCACTGACTTCAATGGCCACTTTTTTCAGTTCCTTGACCAAACCCTTGCGATTGTCGAGCTTTTCATATGGCGCCATCAGTACTAGGACTGTCGAGGGCTCAGGATGCTCAAGATAGCTTTTAAGCGCATCCAGGTCGTGATTAACCTTGACCTTGGCTGGACTGCCCGTTAAAAAATATGGTTTATTGATCAATACCAAGCGTCGCTCACCAAAAAAAGGTGCTGACATGGCATCATCAATTGCGGTCGCAAGCGGCGTTGTTTCCATATCATAGCTGCCGACATTCATCACGCGCTCTGCTTCTGGAATCAATCCCATAAATGCATCACGAGCCTGCTGCTGTAAAATCCCCTGCGTTCCCAATACTACGTAGACCATTGCCGGTGCCTGGCCATTTAACTGTTGGCGTAAGGTGGCAACATCCATTTTAACTCATCCCCTTTTAGTCTGGTTTTCCAATAACCATGATTTTGATGATAAACATAACTGATCATTCCATACTGCTGCGTTGAAATCGGCGTAATGCCCTGTTTTTTTAGATTTTTGATCGTCACGCGATTAGGATGACCATATCGATTAAAGCGACCGGCCGAAACGATCCCGTAACGCGGTTGCAGCCGATACAAGAACTTTGGATCACTACCAGTCTTACTGCCGTGATGACTAAGTTTTAAGACATCAGCATGTAGCTTCGGATAGTGCTTAATCACCTGACGCTCACCACTGCGATCCAGATCACCGGTAAAAACAAACCGCAACTGTCCAAATCTTCCAGCCAGTACCATTGAGTCCTCGTTTTTGCCTGTACCTGGCTTAAATGGATGGACGACTTTTAGCGATGTTCCTTTGATCTGATCCCCTGCTTGAACCGGTACGACCTGAATCGGCTTTTTGATCAAACGTGTGAATTTTTGATTACGCTCCATTCCACTGGGTACCAAAATCTCGCTGACGCGCATTGAGTCAAGCACAGTCGGCAGATACCCGATATGATCGGCATCGCTGTGGCTTAAACAAATGGCATCCAGGTGCGTAATGCCCCGACTCTTTAAATAACTGATTGAGGTTCTGGCTGCCTGATCATTGTTTGTCTGACTTTTGGCCCATTGTGGCATCTGATAGTGCAGCTTACCCCCGGTATCGATCATGATTACCTTGCGATTCAACGGCATTTTGACAACGGCACAATCGCCTTGCCCAATGTCAACAAACGTTACCTCTCCAAAAAGCGGCAGATGAATCATCATAAAAACAGCACAGTAGACCAGTATCAAAAGCTTCCAGCTGCCCTTTTGTGCTGGATCAGCCAGCAGCCATAACGTTAAGATCAAAAGCATCATAGCCCAAAAAGCGGGGATCTTTCCAAACGTCAGCATTCCCGGACATGCAGCCAGCTGGTCCAAAAAATGATGCAGCAGCCTAAGCATCTGATTGAATCGATATGCCAATAATGGCAGCCAATTGGCAGTCAGTGCTGCAATCAATGTCAATGGAAAAAGGATCGTACCAAACAGTGGAATCAAAAGCCAGCTGACCAGCGTGCTAAGCAGATGCACCTCATAAACATAATGAAACAGACTGGGCAAGCTGACCAGATTCAGCCAAAATGCTCTTTTAAGATCCGAGACGTCTTTTAATGACAATGGCATCAAAAGCGACATTAAATAGCTCAGTTGACCACCAAGCGTTAATAATACATATGGATCAAGCATTATGCCAATTAAAAGACTGATCGACCAGGCATCGATCCCTGAAAAATGCAGCCGATGACTCAAAAGCCGGACCTCTGCCATAATCGATGCCCGAATCAGACTGGCCGCGCCGCCACCGACGATTAGATAAAACGGCAGCAAAAAAATCAAGAGCCAGTCAATCGTTTCAATATTAAGACGCAGGCGAATCAAAAGCCCACGCAAAATTGCAATCAGCAAGACAACGTGCATGCCCGAAATACAAAACAGATGAATCACGCCCAGTTTTTTAACTGAACTGAGCAGGCGAGCCGTCTCAAACGTATTCAAACCGATAATCAGACTGTCGCAATACTCGCTCAAAGGTGCTGGCAGCGTTTGAAAATACTGATGCAGTGCAGCTCTTAGACAATGACATCCCTCAATAAGAGTACGTGGTTTTTGTGAGTCTACCTGCCAGTCATCTGTTCGGACCTCATTATAGACATGATGACGCCATTGATACTTCTGATAGTCGAACTGGCCAAAATTGGTCGGCTCGATAATTGGTTCTTTTTGCCCCTTGATTCGCCAGATCAACATGGTCTGATTATGAATCAAGGCGGCTTTTTCTTGATAGGAATGCAGTCGCAAAGTGATTAGTTCCCGCTCACCTGAAGCAAGCTCGACTCCCTGCATCTGAACCAGATTGCCATTGATGCTGATCTGATCGGGCATCGTCTTAAAGGTGCGCTCGATTGACTGCGGACTATGCAATGGTTTTTGATAAGAATTATAAAGCGCCCGGTTGCAGAACATTCCTGTTACCAAAGCCGCCAGGAGCACATATCTGAAAGTCGATCCATCATGCAGCGTCCACACACGGTACAGCAGATAGAGCAAAAGTAATAACAGCCATAATTGACTGCCTAAAATAATCCCAGTAACCAAGGCAGCGGTTAGGGCTGGAAAAAGCCACCGCGGCTCAATCAATTAATCATTCACCGGTTTTTGCGGATTGATGTATTGATCCAAATGGGCTTCTTCCAAGATGTTGGCATCAAGTTTAATCTGGTGTAAAGCAACGTTTTTAAGACGAATCAGCTTCATTGCATAGTCGTCGTTATGATAATTGCGGATATAATTGATCTCTTTGATTCCAGCCTGCAAAAGACTCTTGGTGCATTGCAGACATGGAAAGTCGGTAACATAAAGACTGGCCCCGTCAGTTGGTGCACCAAACTTGGCACACTGCAAAATTGCATTCATTTCAGCATGAATCGTCCGCACGCAATGACCGTCACGCAAATAGCAGCCTGCGTCCAGACAGTGATCATCACCTGAAACCGAGCCATTGTACCCACCAGCAATAATCCGCTTGTCACGAACCAAGACAGCGCCAACCGATAGTCGCTGGCAGGTACTGCGGGAAGCCAGCAAGGCCGCCTGCATCATAAAGTACTGATCCCAATCAATTCTATGTTCCACTTTTATCATCCTCTTTTTTATTCTGCTAACCAGTATACCAGATTCAATCCCAACGCCAACGTCAATTTTAAACCGCCACTTGTTCCTTTAGCTTGGCAACCGTCTTATCGCCAAAGCCATCGACATTTTTCAGATCGTCAACACTTTTAAATGGTCCATGCTGCTGCCGATACTGGATGATCATATCAGCTTTTTTGTCGCCAATTCCGTTAATCTGACACAATTCTTCCTTGCTGGCTTGATTGAGATTGATCCTGGGTGCATCCTGTCCCCCAGCTGAAAGACTCGGCCCAGTTTGGTCAGCAGCCATACCAGTCATCAAACTGCCTGGCAGCTGTTCACCTTGTGCTGGAACATAGACGATCTGCTGATCCTGCAGCTGCTTGGCCAGATTAACCTGACGCATATCCGCATCGGCATGCACGCCGCCAGCTGCATTAATGGCTTCTTGGACACGAGCGTTCTTGCCCAGCGTATAGACACCTGGCTGATTGACTGCTCCTTTAACGTCAACACAGACCTTCGCAGTCCGTGTCGCTGACTCATTTTTAACATAAGCTGGCTTGGCCGAGCTGGTAGCCGTAGCAAACGCAGGACTGGTCGGCGTTGGTTTTGAATACAGCCAGCCACCGATCAGCAGTATCAATCCGCCTAAAACGATCAGAATCGTCTTACGGTGCAGCTCAAAGAATTCTTGCCACTGCATTTTTTCACCTCCTCAATATGCTTTATGCCAAAAAGATATGATCGCATTAAAAAAGCGCCAGAAATTTTCAAAAATCTCTGACGTTCTTTCTATTGATGAGTTCTAAGATATTTAACGGCATCGTTAAAGCTCTTGACCGGTACTACTTCTATCCCCGGTGCATACTTTTTAGCCGTTTCCTTGGCCAGCTGGTAGTTGGTCTTATGACCCTCTTCATATTTGAGAATCGTCTTGGTTGGCTTGACATAAGGAGCAAAAAAGATCGTTGCTCCAGCCTTGTGAGCGGCAATGACTTTTTTATCAATACCGCCAATCTCGCCAACCGAGCCATCTGGAGCAATCGTTCCCGTCCCAGCAATCTTGCGACCATGCCGCAGATCTTCACCGGATACCTGCTGATAAATCTGCAGACTAAACATTAAGCCGCCAGATGGTCCACCCAGCTGCCCAGGATTGACCTTAATTGGAATCTTAGTATGAATCTTGACGTTGTCAGTCAGTAAAATTCCGATTCCAGCGCGGTCACCCATGATCTTGATCAGCTTATGCGTGGTCTGGTGTCGCTTGCCATTATGCAGATAGGCGATTGTCAGATTTTGGCCGACCTTTTGTTTGGCAATATATTTTTGATAGCCTTGTGCAGTATTAAAATGCCGACCGTTGACCTCAGTGATTGTATCGCCAACCTTCAGATCATTTTTAAATTTAGACTGCTTTTCGACCTCTAGTACGTAGATCCCCAGATACTGCTTGGTATATTCTTGATGAGCAGCCTTGTAGGCAACAGCAATTGCCTCATTGATGGCACTCTTCATATAGAAGTTTTGGACCTTGTTATACGTAGCACTGCTTTGACCACCAGTAACATCAGAGGCATTTTCAATCGTTGCGTGTGGATCAAAATGGGCCCAGACATAGGTTGCGGGACGGGCTTGCTGCAGATAGACGGATGTAATCATATAGCTGCCCTTTTTCTTGTCAGGATGTCCCTTGACCGTTACGTATGATTTAAGATTATCGGCCGTGCCTGGCGTTTCGATATAGTAGTTCAATGGCCAAAATAAAAACCAGCCAACAAACAAAACCGCAACCAAGACCTCGGCAATGCGCCTTAAAATCTGTTTATCTTGTCTGCTCATTTTGTTCCTTTACCTGTTCCAGTTTCGTTTCGCGAAGTCGTTTTTCCAGGGCTTTATTGATATTGCCCGGTAAGTAGGCAGAGATATCGCCACCAGCTGCCGCCGTTTCTTTTAAAAGGCTGCTGGAAAGATGCTGATATTTAGGATCAGCCAGGAAAAAGACCGTTTCTGCCTGATCGTCTAAGAACTGGTTCATGGCTGCAATATCACGCTCATATTGAAAGTCATTAACATTACGCAGGCCACGCATTAAATAATCGGCGCCAATCTTGTTCATTAAATCAACGGTCAGTCCTTCTGCCGTGATAACCGAAACGTTAGATAATCCGGCTACGGCCTCTTTGACCTGCGCCACGCGCTCCTCAACCGTAAACAGTGGTTTTTTGGAGTCATTGCTCATTACCGCAACTGCCAGCTGATCAAACAGGGCGCTGCCGCGACGGATCAAGTCCATGTGTCCT
Source organism: Limosilactobacillus pulli (assembly GCF_947381555.1). Lineage (NCBI taxonomy): Bacteria > Bacillati > Bacillota > Bacilli > Lactobacillales > Lactobacillaceae > Limosilactobacillus > Limosilactobacillus pulli. The sequence continues at coordinate 50,058 of NZ_CANCWQ010000010.1, read as the reverse complement.
AAAGTCAGTGGATCAAACGACCCAGGAAAAAGTGCGATTTTCATTCTGTTTCACCCTTTCTAAAACGATAGATCGTCAGCACCGTAATGCCGTAGGTCTGCTGACGCAAGAATTCAAAGCTTCCCCAGTTTTCAGTCGGCAGATTTGCCTCTTGATTGGTTTCGGCTACGATTAAAGCTTGATCGTTCAATAAATCCAAGTCAACCATTCTTTCAAGATCGTCAATAATATGCTGCTTGGCATACGGTGGATCCAAAAAGATCAAGTCAAAGTGCTGCGTTTGCCGGCTCAAGAAATGCAGGGATTTTTCGGCATCCTGCTTATAGACGCTAAAACGTTCGGGATGCTTAGTCACTTCGATATTTTTCTTAATGGTCTTGATGGCAGCATATTGTCGATCAATTAAAACGGCATGATCAATTCCTCTTGAAACTGCCTCAATACTCAAGCCGCCACTGCCGCCATAAAGATCAAGACTGGTTCCACCCTCAAAATAGGGGCCGATAATGTTGAACAGCGACTCTTTGACCTTATCAGTCGTTGGTCGCGTTGCCATTCCAGGTACGGCATTCAAACGCCGTCCACGAAACTCGCCGGAAATAATTCTCATTCTTTTTCATCCTCATCATGTTTTTTATACAGACCCGTTAATTCCAAGTCTATTAATTCTGGATCAAGTTCTGGCCAGTGCGACTGCATTACTCGCCTAACGTTGCGCAGCTGTTGCAGTTTTTCGGTTATCGTATCCACATTTTGTTCATCAACGTACAGCACCGCATAATGCATGCGACGTGACGCATATTGAATTCGGCCGTATCGCCGCAATGACTTGACCGTTTTCATACTGTTTAAATAAACGATCAACCCACGTCTGGGACGAATCGAAAAATCCATTAGCCAATCCCCCTTTGTCTGATTGCCTGCAGTCGCCGCAGGTTTTTACGCCGCAGCTTTTGCCGAATGCTGACGTTCATCGCCAAGCCTAGCGCAATGCTTAACGCAAGCATACTGGATCCCCCATAACTGATAAATGGGAACGTTACCCCTGTAATCGGCAGCAGACCAGTAACCCCACCGACGTTGATTGCAGCTTCAACGGCAATAAAAGTACCGACTCCGTAACAAAGCAGCCCCTCATACATACTGTCAGAACGAACTCCAACCCGAATGATCTGGCAAATGATGATCGTCAAAAGCGTAAGCACCAAAAACACGCCAATAAAGCCAAGCTCCTCACTGACGACTGATAAGATAAAGTCGGTATTTGGTTCTGGAAGATAGCCCATTTTTTGAATACTGTTGCCTAGGCCGACGCCTTTTAGGCCACCATTGCTGATTGCATAGTATGAATTGACCAACTGACTGCCGGCACCGCTTTGTGTCCCAAACGGATTGACAAATGCCACGAAGCGCGCGACTTGATAATTTTTGATATGACCAGTCGCCACAATCTTAGCTAGGCTAGGCAGGGCAATCATTCCAATCAAAAGCAGGCCATCAAAAATCAGGATCGTCCAGCGTGAATTATAGCCCGATGCCATGATTATCAAAGCAGCAATGGCAAAGTTAATTGAAAAGCCACCGACGTCAGGTTGAATAATGATAAGCAACAGTAAAAGACTAGTTTTAAACAATGCCATGGAATACTCGCGCATACTAGGATGATGCAGCTCATCGTTAACCTTGGCACAGCGATTGGCCCAATAGATTATCAGATACAGTTTTGAAAATTCGGCTGGTTGAATACTGATCGGCCCGAGATTGATCCATCCATTGGCACCATTAACAGCGCGGCCAAAGAACTTAACGAAAAACAATAAAAAAAGAATACCCACATAAGTCCACCATAAAAAACCTCGTCCACGAAGTTTATTCAGGTTGAGAGAAGCCAAAAATCCAAAAAATCCCCAACCCATCAAAACAAACACGATCTGCTTAACCAGATAGCCAACCGGTGATCCGCCCGTCTGCATTTTGATGGCAGCACTGGCCGAATAGACCATCACCACACCGATTAAACACAGCACCAAATATGGCAGCAAAATCCAATAGTCGATGCTGCGCATTTTTCGATAGATTTTTTTAAACGTCGTCTTCAACTGGCTATTCCTCGCTTTTGATAAAATCAAACAATATTATACACCACCTGCTCAGCAAAACCCGTTTCGCGTTCATTCATCAGCTGGCATTGTTACAAAAAAGACCCATTCACCCGGTCAATAAGCCGAATGATGGGTCTTTGGCGACAGCTGTTACTTAATCAGACCGTCTTTTTACTTGCGTGAAGCAGCCCGACGACGCTTAGCTTCCTTTTCACGAGCATTCGTGTTCAGGATCTGCTTACGCAGGCGAACGTTTTCAGGCGTAATTTCACAATATTCGTCATCGTTCAAGAATTCCAACGATTCTTCCAAAGAAAGGTGCGTTGGCGTCTTGATCCGTGCCATTTCATCAGAACCAGCCGCCCGCACGTTGGTCAGGTTCTTACCCTTAGTGATGTTAACGGTAATATCGTTTTCACGGTTGTTTTCACCAACGATCATACCTTCGTAGACTTCCGTACCTGGGTCGATCAGAAGCGTACCACGGGATTCGATACCCATCATTGCGTAGGTCGTAGCCTTGCCGGCATTCATTGATACCAACGTACCCTTCGTCCGACCTGGGTTCCAGTTCTTGATAACTGGCCGGTATTCCTTGAAGGAGTGGCTCATGATCCCATAACCCCGCGTTTGGGACATAAATTCGGTTGAGTAGCCGATCAGGCCACGTGAAGGAACCTCAAAAATCATTCGTGTTTGACCGTTCTTGGAAGGTTCCATGTTCTTCATCTCACCCTTGCGCTTTGCAAGTGAGTCAATGATGCCACCAGTGTATTCGTCAGGTACGTCAACTTGAACTTCTTCAAATGGCTCGCAAGTCGTACCATCAATTTCACGGTAGATAACCTGTGGACGAGAAACCTGCAGTTCGTAACCTTCACGACGCATTGTTTCAATCAAGATCGACAGGTGCAATTCACCACGGCCAGAAACCGTCCAGGCACCTGGTTCATCGGTTGGGTCAACCCGCAGTGAAACGTCAGTGTGCAGCTCAGCATTCAAGCGGTTTTCCAATTGACGAGAGGTAACAAACTTACCTTCCCGACCGGCAAATGGCGAGTCGTTGGTCCGGAACGTCATCTGCAGCGTAGGTGGATCGATCCGCAGTGGCTTGAGGGCTTCTGGGTGCTCGGAATCCGTGATCGTCTCACCAACGTTGATGTCTTCCATACCAGAGATGGCAATCAAGTCACCGGCCTTGGCTTCTTGAATTTCTTCACGCTTCAGACCGAAGAAACCAAACAGCTTGGTAACCCGGAAGTTCTTCTTGGAGCCATCCAGCTTCATAACAGAAACATTGTCACCGACCTTGATCTTGCCACGGAAGATTCGGCCAATCCCAATTCGACCAACAAAGTCGTTGTAGTCCAGAATGGCAACTTGGAACTGCAGTGGTTCATCAGAATTGTCGATTGGCGCTGGAATCGTCTTAACGATCGTGTCGAACAATGGCTTCATCGTGTGTTCCTGCGTCGAAACGTCAGAATCGTAGCTGGAAGTACCATTCATAGCTGACGTGTAGATAACTGGGAAGTCCAGCTGATCTTCGTCGGCACCCAGTTCAATAAACAGGTCGAGCACTTCATCAACGACTTCTTCTGGACGAGCACCCTTACGGTCAACCTTGTTGATAACAACGATTGGCGTCAAGTGTTGTTCAAGAGCCTTTTGCAGCACGAAGCGCGTTTGAGGCATCGTACCTTCAAAAGCATCAACAACCAGCAGAACACCGTCAACCATCTTCATAACCCGTTCAACCTCACCACCAAAGTCGGCGTGACCTGGGGTGTCCAAGATGTTGATCTGGTACTTGCCGTACTTAACGGCCGTGTTCTTGGAGAGAATGGTGATACCACGTTCACGTTCAATGGCGTTGGTATCCATGGCCCGATCTTGAATCTCGAAGTGTTCTGGCAAAGTGTCAGATTGCTTCAGCATTTCGTTGACCAGCGTAGTCTTACCATGGTCGACGTGGGCAATGATCGCAATGTTGCGAATATCATCACGTGTTTTCAAAAGTTATCTTCCTTTCGTCTAATCAATACTCTAAATTTTGTGAGGCAGCGGCCTTGTCATAAAAAAACTGTGACCGCTGTCACAGTCTTGGGCTATTCAGCGATGTTCAAAAGATCTTGACCCGCTTGCTTTGTCGCTACTAATACAAAGTTAGATGATAACACATTGAGATGATCATCGTCAATTGGTTTCACAACTAATCCCAGTTCTTCAGCCAAGACACGCCCTGCTGCCAGATCCCAAGGGTGCAGATGAGAAACATACGCCCCCAAGCATCCCGTCAGAACATAGATCATTTCAATTCCGGCACTGCCATACATTCGCAATCCCCGTGCTTTTCTGGCAGCCCTTTGCAGGCCATGTACATTATTCATAGTCAAGTAGCCGTTCATGACCATCAGGCTGTCAGCAAGTGATTTGTTGGCTGGCGTGCGCAGACGCTGCTGATTGGCAAAAACGCCTTTGCCAATACCGCCGTGATAAAGCGTTCCTTCAACAACATCCATGATATACCCCAGTGCCGGCTTGCCATCAATATACAGTCCCATCATAATGGCAAAATTACGTTTTTGCATCACAAAGTTCATCGTGCCGTCAATCGGGTCAACAATCCAGACATGCCCCTTTAAATCGTTAACTTGATCGCCAAAGCCTTCCTCACTGACGATGCGGCAGGTCGGATCAATTTCTTTAAGCCGATCATCAATCATTTTTTCGTTTTGTTTATCAACGGTCGTGACCAGATCCCGAGCACTGGTTTTTTCAGCAACGTTAAATTCTTTGGTCATCAGCTGCAGCGTCTGCTGACGGACTTCCCACATCAGCTGCTGCGCCTGCTGATCAATCTGTTCCAGCATTATGACACCCCTAATGTTATTTTATGCTTAGCTTAATCTGTCCTGCCTTTTGCTCACGAGCCGCTTTGACAACATCATACAGCTGGTAGCCGCCCGTGGCCTTGGCAAATTCTCTTCCTAAGCATTTCTCTTCACTTTTGGCCGATACTACCATCTTGAATTTTCGATAACAGTCCATAACCTGCTGACGATTGATGCCAACCTCATAAGCATCTTCCACTGCCCGAAACATTGCAATGACGGTTTCGATTTCAGCCGTGCTCCAGCTCGGATCTAGTGGATAGGAATAGTTTTTATCGTGCACTGTCTCACATCCCCTTTTGCAGATTTCTGCTTATCTTATTTAGTATATGCCTTCATTATCAAATTGACAGGCTTCTGTCAGCTTTTTTTGAGTTTTTATGATAGACTGTTCATTGAACGTTTAATATGGAGGCGAAACCAAGTATGTTTCTAATGAAAGACATTGTTCGTGATCCCGACCCCGTTCTGCGCAAGCGAGCTGCCAAGGTCGAGTTCCCTCTTTCTGAAGATGACCAAAAACTGGCCAAGGATCTGATGGAATATCTGGTGGTCAGCCAAGATCCCGAATTATGCGAAAAATACAAGCTACGGGCCGGTGTCGGTCTGGCGGCTCCTCAAGTCGGTCAGTCCAAACAAATGGCTGCTGTGCTGGTTCCTGGTGAAGAACCCGATGATGAGCCAGTATTCAAGGATGTCATCATTAATCCGGTTATTGTCAGTGAATCGGTTCAATATGGCGCATTGACTGAAGGCGAAGGCTGCCTATCGGTTGATCGCGACGTACCTGGCTATGTGCCACGGCATGACCGGATTACTTTAAAGTATCAAGATACGACTGGTGAAACGCACAAGATTCGGCTCAAGCATTATCCAGCCATCGTCTGCCAGCATGAGATCGATCACCTGCATGGTATTTTATTTTATGATCATATCAACAAAGAGCATCCTTTCGAGGCCCCTAAGGATACGATCTTATTTGACTAATGCATTCATCCAAGACTCCAGGCACGCTGCATCCAGCATGCCTGTTTTTTTGTGCTCAATCAATTGGTTTGATTGGATCAGTTGTTTTGATTAAGTTTATGCAGATCCATCACGTATTCACGAGTTGCTTCATTGTAAATGTAGGCCACATCAACGTGCAGCATCTGCTCATAGGTCCACCAATCGGTCACGACAAACGTCTTGGGGGCTGAAGGCAGATAATCCAGATGTTTTTCTTTAGCATAGGCGTTTAATGCCAGCTCTATATCTTTGGCATTAAGTTCAGTGACCTTTTTAGCCTTGAGCGTATACTCAAATGCCAAAACGCCCTTTCCCCAGACATCGGTCACCAGCTGCGATTCAGGCATGGCCGGCAGCTGCAGCAAGATATGCTTTAACGCATAGGCCATTGCTGCATCGGTCGTTGCCTGAGCCTGTCTGCGCAGCATCAAGGTTGCCCGATTGATCATCGTACGGTGAACCAAAAAATAGATGGCAAGGACTATGATTGCTGAGACTAAAATTATCATAAACAGTCGCATGTTCATCCCTCCGTTTATTATTCTTATCTTAAGAATACCACATGGTTCATTAAGAATGACGACACTGCTCGTTAGTTGTGATAAAATAAATTGGTGATTTATCGATATCCAATATCTAAGGAGAGAAAATATGACTTTTAAAGTTTACTATCAACCAGATAAGACCATGACTCCTCGACGTGAAAACACCAAGTCACTTTACTTGGAAGCTGACTCCGAAGCAGTTGCACGTCAACTCGTGGAAAATAAGACTGAATACCAAATCGAATTCATTGAACTGCTGGATGAAAAGTCTTTGGCATACGAAAAGCAGAATCCAGACTTCAAGATTACCGAATTCTAGGCTGAATGGTCTTAGCGGCTGAGATGGCAAGTCTGTCTCGGCTTTTTTATTACTTTTAAGGAGTTTGGTATGGAGTATTCAATCATTGTTAACCTATTAGCTGGCGGCGGCCGGGCAAAAAAAATCTGGCAACAGCTGCAGAGTCGTTTGAATGAACTAAATATCAGCTATCAGGTCGTTTTAACCCGCTATCATGGCCATGCTATTGATTTAGCTGAGCGCATTGCCGGTCGCTTTGCCGGTGCTGACGATCACATCATAATGGTGGTTGGCGGCGATGGTGCTCTACACGAAACACTCAATGGCCTCATCAAAGCGGGATCATCAATACCGCTTGCCTACATTCCAGCTGGCAGTGGCAATGATTTTGCACGCGGCTATGGAATCTCACCCAACCCAATGACGGCCCTCAGCCAGATTTTGGATACCAAGCACCCGACGCTAATCAACGTCGGTCACTATTATGACGCCATCAAGCAGGAGAATGGCTGGTTTTTGAATAATCTGGGGATCGGCTTTGATGCAGCCATCGTCAGCCAAGCCAATGCCTCAAAAGCTAAAAAACGACTCAATCGCTGGCATCTGGGAAACTTTTCTTATCTATCACAAGCCTTGAGCGTTTTATATAACCAAGAGCCATTTGAGACGATGGTTCAAGAAAAAAACGGCCACCATCATCCCTTCCCCAAAACCTTTATTCTAATCGCCAGCAATCACCCTTACATTGGCGGCGGCTTTAAGGTTGCTCCGGATGAGTCGCTGAGCTCAGATACCCTCGAATTGCTGGTGGTTGAAAAACGCAACTGGCTGATCACGTTTTGGTGTCTATGGCTGTTTTCGCGCGGCAAGCTGAACCGCTCTCGTTTTGCCAAGTGCTTTCGTTCACCAAGGCTGCATTACGTAACAACTTCGCTGGAATTTGCGCAAACCGATGGCGAAGAGATGGGCAGCCGGTTTATGGATTTAACGCTGGATACCAGGCGATATCCATTCTGGGGTACCTCACTAAAGGAAAAATCATTCAATTAAAAAACGTGCGAGCAAAATTGTTCGCACGTTTTTTAGACTAAAATATCCCCACCTCAGCTAACCAAGGCGGGGATCGGTTAATCAGCAGAGCCGTAGTAACCGTTTGTCTTTATTTTTGTAATTGGTTTTTACTTGAGCCGACTAGTCCTCAGAAGCTTCCATGGCTTCTAAGATGATGCTCAACTGACTGCATTCCTCACGCAGACGCTGCATCTCATCACCAAACTGAGGCTCGATTGTTACCGTTTGAGTACCGGATTGGACGGCATTGGCTTTTGACTCTGCCTGACACAACCGATTAAGCTTGTTTTGTGCTTCAACCAGATCATGTTGAATTTCAAACTTGTTACTCACTTTAAACAACCTCCAATAATAATGAAAATATTTAAAGCTGATCCTAATTGGATAAACATAATTTAACACTCTCTTTAAGGAATGTTAACCTTTTTCGTTTTACAAGTTTGTTACGTTTTAATAAGAAAAGCCTTAGTATTTTAACAGTCCAAAGTAGTTATCATCACAATAGGTAAAACTTTTTATTAGAACCAATAAAAAAGCACGAGATCGGATCACTTTGAACCGATTTCGTGCTTATCTTAACAATTATTTTTAGCGATTCACCGTACCGGCAAAGCTTGGCATAAAGTATGAGCTGATCGTTTCAATCTCAACGTTTTGTCCAGGCCGTGGTGCCGCAACGTATTGGTTGTTGCCGATGTAGATGGCACAGTGGTAAGTGCTGCCATGCTCACCCCAAAACAGGATGTCACCTGGCTGAGCTTCGGCTACCGAATGCTGACTGACACAGCTTTCCAAAGATACCGTGTAGTGTGGCAAAGAAATGCCTTCTGCGTTTTGGAAAACATAATCGACCAAACCCGAGCAGTCCATACCAGAAAGCGAGGCCCCGCCCCAAACATATGGAATGTTGGCGTTGGCCAGTTTAACCGCCAGACTGACTACTGAGCCAGTCGTCAGATCAGAGCTGCTGGTCGTTGTCGTAGAAGTGTTTTCAACCGTAGCCGTGCTGTTGGCAGTTGATTGTGTTGATTGATCAGAGGTGCTTGCTGATGCAGCTGAGGTCATCTGATCAGTCATTGCCGTGGTTGATTCAGCAGTCATAGTTTGATCAGCCGTCACTGGAGACGTTTCAGTGGATGTAGATCCAGCCTGATCCGTTGATGAGGCATCATTATTGACAACGGCAGTCGTTGCCGTCGTATCTTGTGCGGCTGCATCATTAGCCGGGTTAGAAGCAGCGATTGATGATGACTGAGTATTATTGCTAGATGATTCACCACTGACAGCTGATGCTGCACTTTGAACATCACTGGATGACTCAACGCTGGCGGCTGATGAATCCGTTGGCTGGGCTGAAGCGATATCCTCATTTTCCGCAAGCGAAACGGCTGAATCAACACCAGCAGTTTCTACTGCAGATGAAGCTGACTGTTCAGTACTTGATGCATCAGTTGCTGAGTTTGAAACCGCAACTGATGATTGATCAACAGCACTGGCAGATACTGCCTGCGCAGAAGCTGAAGCACTGTCAAACTGAGGAGACTCAGCAGCCTGAACGGATGCAGAGCCGGCTTGAATTGTCGTACTTTCCGCCAAACCAGCAGCTGATGATGGCTGAGCCTGACTAACCGGCTCTGCCGATACAGCTGATGCTGCACTGGCCGGCGTACTTGAAACGTCAGCGACTGAGGATGCAGTCTGACTGACAGTTGACGTTCCCGTTACGACCAGCTGTTGACCAACCGTCAACTGATCTGGATTACTAAGATGATTCCAGCTTACCAGATCAGCAATTGATACGTGTAGACGCTCACTGATCGCGCTCAGCGTGTCACCGCTCTTAACCGTATAGCTGTCGCTGCCGGTTGTTTGGGCTGACTGGCTGGCTGAATCGTTTTTAGACAGCTGCAGCTTTTGGCCGGCATAGATCAGATCAACACTGCTGCTGATCTTTTTAACGTGCGGGTTGGCATCTTCAATTGCCTTAACGCTGGTTTGGTATTGATTGGCCAGATCCCAAACGGTGTCACCATCTTTAACGGTAACCTGGTCAGCCTTGGCATGGGCCGTTGCCAGCAGACTTAATGCACTGACCGTTCCGAGCAGCCATTGCCGACCATGTCGATGATGCTGGGCTTTGATCCGTTTAACCATGAACTTAACACCTCTTTGAACTTAACTTTAATTGACGTCAAGACGTCACTAAAAATTTTATACTCTCTTAATTTACCATTTTTTGATAAACATTTGAAGACGCCAGCATGTTCGCTTTTTAGGTGATAATCACCAAATCCCTTATGAGCACTAACGTTAAGCCCTTTCAAAAAGATTAAGAGTTTCTAAAAAAAGTCACAATTAATAAAGTTTTATTTAACAATTGGTCAATTAGTATTTATATTTTTATCAAACTTGCTAAAATGTCTTTTAAAGTACATAAAGGTGGTTCGTTCAAATGGTCAATCTGTATTTTCATACCAATGATCCTTCCAAGCGCAAGGCCGTTCAATGGTTTGCCAAGCATAACATCGCACTGACACAGCGCAATATTGAAAAGGAGCCATTGAGCGCGGCCGAGATTCAACAACTGCTGACGATCTCTTTAAACGGTACCGATGATCTGGTTTCTCAGCGTTCGCGTGAGACCAAGGCATTAAGGATTGATCCGGATCAAATGACGCTCAATGAGCTGACGGCAGCCATTCAAAAAAGTCCACATATTTTAAAAAATCCGATCATTTTCAGTGATAATAAACTGATTACCGGTTTTGACAAGGAAAAAATGGGACTCTTTATTTCCAAACAGCAGCGCCGCCTTGAGCTCAAGCGGCTGTTGCAAGGTTTTGCTGCTCCCAGTCCGCAAGCCAAACCAGCTTAACTGAGTTTATAAAAAAGGATTCGACATCAAAATCGAATCCTTTTTATTTTAGTCTTCTACTGGCTTGACTTCTGGCATGCTGTAAAGATAATGAATCGATTCATGATTGTGGATGCTTGCCACGGCCCCAGCCAAAAGATCAGCCGTTGATAATCGAACCAGCTTATCGATTCGTTTTTCATCCGGCAGATCGATCGTGTCGGTAACTACCATCTTTTTAACCGCAGAAGCTTGAATCCGTTCAACGGCCCCTTTTGAAAGTACTGCATGCGTTGCAACGCCATATACATCTTTGGCACCGCAGCTCTTAAGCAGCTCAGCCGAGTTGGCCACCCGCACCCCGGTATCAACGATATCATCAACCACCAGAGCCGTTTTGCCCTCAACGTCACCAATGATTGAAGTTGGCGTTTCAGTATTTTTGGCACCACGCTGCTGATCAAGGTTGCGGTTGTCGATAATTGCAATCGGCGTTCCCAAAAATTCAGCAAACCGACGAGCCAAGGTCACGCCAGCATGGTCTGGAGCCACGATAACCGTATTTTCCAGATCCAGATCGCTTTGCGCAAAGTAGGAAGCCAAAATTGGCGCTGCCTGCAGGTGATCGACGGGAATATCAAAGAATCCCTGCAGCTGTGGAGCATGAAAGTCAACAGCAATCAAGCGGTCAATCTGGTCCATTTCCAGCAGATTGGCAATCAGCTTGGCCGTGATTGGCTCACGGCTGCGGGCTTTGCGGTCCTGACGCGCGTAACCGTAGTAAGGCATGATTACGTTGATCTTGGCGGCACTGGCACGCCGCAAAGCATCAACCATAATCAAAAGCTCCATCAGATTGGTGTTGACAGGCTGTGAAACCGACTGCAAAACGTAGACCTCACGACCACGAACGCTTTCATTGATCGTAATTGAGATCTCACCATCGGCAAAGTGCGTAATGGTTGCATCCGAAAGCGGCAGTCCCAATTCCTTGGAAAGTCGCTTAGCCAATGGCTGATTGGAGTTCAGCGCAAACAGACGAACGTTTTCTGCATTTTCAATCTTGCTCATTTAAATCCTCCACGCAATTATGCTAAACATTGAATCTATTATCTCAGCAAATAACCTGATGTGCAAGCCGTATCTGCTTCAGTTATCCTTTGGCGTAATACCCCGCATCCCGATCAATGGATCAATTGACTCTTCTTCAATCAACTTAGCAGTCAAGCGATCGGGGCGACTAGCTTGGGGTAAATTGGCAGCCTGATTGGTTACCGTTTTATCCGATTCACGATTTTGCTGTCCCAAAAAGTCTATAACTTCGGCCTTCGGAACGTTGGCAAACAGATCGATATCCTCATCGTCACTGACCGGTTCGGGGGCCTGGTATAAATCCGGCTGCTGCCAGACTTTTAAGAGCCGGTCAACCAGCATCGTATGCCGAGCCAATGGTGGCTGTTGAATACAGTCTTGAAAGGCCTCAGGCTGACCCAGCAAAAGCAGAAAATTGGTTGCCCGCGTAACGCCGGTATACAGCAGATTGCGCTGATACATCATGCGATAGTTGGCCAGCATTAAGAGAATTACCACCTTGAACTGACTGCCTTGCGATTTATGGATCGTTACGCAGTATGCAAGCTGCAGATTGATCAGCTCCTTGCGATTATAGTTGACCTCATTGTCGTTGTTAAAGCGTACGGTAACCTTAAGCGGCTTTTTGATCTTAGCCTTAGGCGCATTGTCCCCGCCCTCGATGGCCGAAATTACCCCCATATCGCCGTTATAAACATTATTATTGGGATCATTGACTGTTTGGATTACCTTATCGCCTTTGCGAAAGATCGTTTCACCAAATTTTACTTCTTGCCGATCTGGGCTGGCCGGATTGAGATGTTCTTGCAGATTGCGATTCTGCTGATCGATCCCGGCAATTCCCTTGTGCATTGGAATTAGGACCTGTACGTCCATTAAATCGCATCCTGGCTGACTCAATCCCCAGTCCATCAATTGATTAATAAAGCGACCGGCATTTTGGGCGTCGGTTGGAATAAACGAGCGGTCTGGCAAGGCCTGCTTGAACAGATCAGCTGGGACCTGCCCGTCATTGATGCTTTTGGACAGCGGAATAATCGTTGACTTAGCATCTTGTCGGTGAATCTGCGTCAACCGCACCTGAGGCAGCTCTGCAAAGCTCAAAAGATCCCGAAAGACCTGTCCTGGGCCAACCGATGGCAGCTGATCCTGGTCGCCAACTAAAACCACATGCATCGTTTGCGGAATTGCCGCAACCAGTGTCTTGAACAGCAGTGTATCAACCATCGACATCTCATCAATGATCAAAAGACTTCCCTTTAAACGACTAGCCGTCATTTTAGAAGGTGTTTCCTGACCAGTCAGTCCCAGCAGATGATGGATCGTGCTGGCCGGCATCTTGGTCGCTGCTGCCATTTGCTGAGCCGCCCGTCCCGTTGGTGCCGCCAAAATAATCTCTTCATCGTCAACGCCATGCAGCTGGGCAAAGCTGTTGACGATCCCGCGAATAATCGTCGTCTTACCCGTACCAGGTCCTCCAGTCAGCAAGAGCACCTTGGATTCCAGTGCCATTTTGATTGCCTTTTTCTGCTGTTGATCATATTCGATCTGCGCGGCCTTTTCTGCTGTCTGAACGGCTTTTTCAACACGCCTTTTATCAACCTTGGCCTCAGTAAACAAAATTCGGTGCAGGTGTTGGGCAATCAGCCATTCTGCGTTATATAAGAAGCTGGGATAAATATGCTGAGCATCCTCAGCCTGTAGCTGATGGCTCTTGATCAGCTCAGCCAGCTCATTTTCAAACAGTCCGGCATCAGAAACATTGCCAAGCTGCCGCATTGCCTGAGTAATCAAGGTCTTTTGACTGACATAGGTTGCCCCTTGATTCATGGTCTCTTGATTCAAAACCTCTCGCAGTGCTGCTGAAAGACGCCGCGAATCATCGGGAGCAATTCCTAAAACGCTGGCAGCAAAGTCGGCCCGGCCAAACCCGATTCGATCGATATCTAAAACCAGCTGATATGGATTTTCCTTGACGATTTTCATCGTATCGGCACCATACTTATTGATGATTCGCTCACTAAGGCGATCCTTAAAGCCCAGCTTGGCCAGCCAGTCAACCAGCTCGTCATTCATCTGATGCTCATCATGACGGGCATTGAAGTAGTCTAAAACCAGCTTGCGATCGGCTTCGCTGGTAATCTTGATTTTTTCCAATCGCTTGGGATCGGCAACGATTTTTTCAACGGCTTTCTTACCCAACTTCTTAAACAGACGATGACTGATCTCTTCAGCATCGGTCACGGCTATGCCGGCTTGATTCAAGGTCCCCGCCAGCTCATCTTCAGTCTGGGGTAAGGCGATCTGGCAACCGGTAGCTTCAAACTGACGGCCATAGTTGGCATTATCAACCAGTCGCCCAGTAAACTCATACATTTGATGCTTTTTTAGATCGCCCAGCGGACCTTTGACCGTAATCTCCTCTTCTGACCAGGGAAAACTAGCTTCATCCACATCAATGACACAGATACGAAAGGCACGAGGTCCATCTTCTTTGGCAAACTTAATAAAATGAACCGTCCCGCGCAGCCTTTCTTTGGCAGTTGCGGTTTTACTCTTGACCATGCAAATCCCCCTCTATTTTTTGATAGTCAACGGCATGAAATTGATTGCCAAAACGAGCGCGCGTCTGCCAAAAACCGGTAAAGCGATATGCCTGTCCGACGGTTAGGTCGCCGAAACGTCCCACTACGGTAATCTCAGTTTGACGATCGACAAACGACGCATTCAAAACCTGAACATAGAGAACCTGGTAAAAACTGTTTGGCGCAACAAAAGCCGCCCGGCGCAAGACGCCGATAAATGACGTTTTTGCCGGACGGCTATTTTTTTGAGCAATTGTCATTTGTTCTGGCCGGATTGCTTTTGTAAGAAGTGCTCAATATCAGAAATGCGCTTTTCGCTTTGAGCGTAGTAGTCCGGATCAAGCTGCTGCGACTGCGTCAAATAATCTTGGTAAGGCTCGCCCAAAACCATTGCCACCAGTCCACGGTTAAACTGTGTATCGGCACGGCCGGGATGACGCTTTAAGATCAAATCATAATAGGTTTTGGCCTGCTTGAACTCACCCAAGGCCAGCAGCGAGTCGCCGATTACCTGATTGATTTCAGGATCCTGGGGACGCAGATCATGAGCCGTTAAACCATATGCTACGGCTTGCTGATACTGTTTTTGCTTCATATAGCTCTGCGCCAGCATCAGATATGAATCACCCTTTAGCTTGGCATCGTCAATTTTATTGTACTGCTTGATGGCATCATTGATCTTGCCTACTGAGTAGTAGACGTTTCCCAGACCATAGTTCAGCAGATTAACCGCTTTGGCATCGTTTTTCTTTTCAAAGATCCCCAACGCCTTCATAAACAATTCTTCTGCTTGTTCATAATCATTAAGCCGCGTCAAGAGCGCTCCCAGATCATAGTAGTTGTTGAACTTATCTGGTTCCTCGTCGATTGCCGTTACCAAGCGATGTACCAGCTTTTGGGTCTGTTTCTTTTGTTCTTCACGATTGATTTCTTGGTTGCTCATATTATTCACCCCATTAAATCGTATCAGTCGGATCTAAATGTTCTTTATGCAGATAGGTGGTATCATTCCATTTTTCCAGCTCAAAATGCTTAGCATCGTCAGTTTTCAAAATTGTGGTCGATGTATTGCTGAGCCCGCCGCGATCTTTTAAGTGCGCCATTGGAACCTCAAGCAGACCATTAATTGCTGCATTTAAGGCCGCCCCATGTGAGACGATCAGCAGATTTTGATCGCCAGGATAGCTTCGCGCATATTCTTTGACCGCTTGACCAACCCGTGCAATGACTGCTGGAAAACTTTCGCTTTGAACGATCGTGGCATCGTATTGATCGGGATGATGGCGAAAACTGTCCAGCACCGTGGGCCATTTTTCGGCAACGGCACTAAAATGCATTCCCTCCATCATTCCCAAGTCAAACTCGCGCAGCCGGCTGTCAATGGTAAACGGCACCTGGTGATTTAGATTATCCAGCAGCGCCATTGCCGTTACGCGGGCACGCTTGAGCGGACTGGCATAAGCATGGGCAAAAACGGTATTATTTAACGATTCGGCCAACAGCTCAATTTCCTGGTAGCTGCTTTTCAAGAGCGGCGAATCGCCATGGGCTCCTTGATAGCGTGATTGCAGGTTCCATTGAGTTTTACCGTGTCTGATAAAATAGATCCTTGTCATTTTTCTCTTCCAAAATATCTGCCTTTTCGATGTGTCTTCTTATATGATACCAAAAATAACCAGGGTATAACCAATATTTATCGCAAAATCTAAAAAGCCGCGTGCAATCTCTTGCAGGCGACCATAAAAATCATTTGAATTAGACGTACTGCAGCTGATGATCGTGGTTGTAGGCCCGATCGATAATTGCGCTGCCCAGGCACTCTTGGCCATCATAAAAGACTACGGCCTGGCCTGGCGTAATTGCTCGTGCCGGATCGTCAAACTCAACCGTTACCATCTGATCATCATCACTGATCGTTACCGTTACGCCCTCATCGATCTGACGGTAGCGGAACTTAGCGGTGCAGTGGAAATGGCGACCATAGCGGCTGACTACATCGTCAACCCAGTGAATGTCACTGGCTTCCAGGTGCGTAGCGTACAGATGCTCATTTTCATAACCCTGACCGACGTATAATACGTTTTTGGTAATGTCTTTGCCGATAACAAACCAAGGCTCATTGCTCTCCTTGTTGCCGCCCAGGCCCAGACCACGACGCTGACCAATTGTGTAATACATCAAGCCAGCATGCTGACCAACGACCTTACCATCAACGGTCTCCATATTGCCAGGTTGAGCCGGCAGATACTGACTCAAGAACTCGCGGAAATGTCCATCCTCACCGATAAAGCAGATGCCAACTGAATCCTTCTTGTCGGCAACTGCCAGACCGGCCTCCTTGGCAATCTCACGGACCTGCTTTTTAGTGTAGCCGGCCAGTGGGAACATCACGTGATCCAGCTGAGCATGGTCCAGCTGACTCAAAAAGTAGGTCTGATCCTTATGGGGGTCGGTTGCCCGCATCAGATGCATATTGCCTTCTGCGTCGGCCTTAAGATCAGCATAATGGCCCGTTGCCACGTAATCGGCCCCCAGCTGATGCGCATATTCGATGAATGCTTTGAACTTGATCTCTTTGTTGCAGATCACATCAGGATTTGGCGTACGCCCCTTTTTGTATTCAGCAATGAAATACTTGAAGACTCGATCCCAGTATTCCTTTTCAAAATTGACGGAATAATATGGAATCCCGATCTGCGTAGCAACCTTGGCTACGTCCTTATAGTCTTCAGTCGCGGTGCAGACGCCGTTTTCATCGGTATCATCCCAGTTTTTCATAAAGACGCCTACGACATCGTAGCCCTGCCGTTTCAATAAGAGCGCCGTAACTGAGGAGTCAACGCCGCCACTCATGCCAACGACGACCCGTGTCTTAGAGTTGTCTGTCATTTTATCACCATCATTTTCAATAGATTCTGGAACAATCTACGAGTGAAGGTCGCGTGTTCACAGTGCCTTTCATTGTAACAAAGACACGCCCGGTTTGACCAGTAAAAACCATTATTGACGGTCAAAGATATGCCGATCGACCATCTCGTCTAAGATAAAGTGATACTGCGTAATCAATTCATCAGCCCGGGGATGCTTGAAAATATTGATCTCCCGAAAGCCATTGGTATTGACCGTTTCCATTTTAAAGCCAGTCATTTCAGGATTGACGCGAATTTTTAAGCGGGCAACCGGCTTAAATGGATTTTGCCGATCAAGGCTGCCCAGATAGGTATAGACTCCCCGGGGTGATTGTTCAAATCCCAGGTCAAGTAGCGTGTATTTTTTAATTGCTGGGCTGATTGCGTAGGTATCGTTATCACCCGGCAGCTTGATTTTTGAAACGAATTCAGCCATTTTTTCACCTCGAGACCTTTAAGTCACTGAACAGCTGCAAAAGCATCTTGGCCGAGCGCTTGCCGGCATCAATGATAAACTCATCAAACGAAACACCGGCATCCTCATCACCAGTATCTGACATTGCGCGTACAACCACGTATGGCAGTTCATGATCACAGGCTACCTGACCAACCGCTGCCCCTTCCATTTCAGCTGACAGCGCATCTGGAAAGTGCTGCTTGATCTTGTCGATTGCTTTTTGGCCAGCAACGAATTGATCACCAGATACGATCAAACCGCGCTTAACGTTGAGACCAGTCTGCTCACCGGCTTTCATCAAGGCATCGCCCCACTTTGTCGAAGCCTTGAAACGGGGTGCCTTTTGCGGCAGCTGGCCATATTCGTAGCCAAAGGCGGTTGCATCTACGTCATGATAGGCCGTCTCTGAAGAAACCACCACATCGCCAACGTGCAGGCCTTCACCGATGCCACCCGCTGAACCAGAATTGATAATTACATCAACACCAAAGTCAACTGCTAGATGCTCAGCCGTGATGGCCGCCTCGACCTTGCCAATGCCGGATTCAACCAAAACAACTGCTTGGCCATCGATCTGACCGCTAAAGTACTCCTTGTCGCCCAAAGTCGTGGTCTGGGCATTTGAAAGAGCTCCCTTCAATTCCTTGATCTCTTCTTGCATTGCACAGATAATTCCAAACTTCATTAAAATCTTTTCCTCCATCAACCTACAAAAAACAAAATCAAATAGACAACGATGATTGCCAGACTCAATCCTAGAATCGCCCAGTTGAGCCGGCGCTTTAATTGAGCCGTTTTTCTCTCTGCTAATTCTTGGGCCTGTGCCTGCTTAACAGCTTGACGCGGCATCATGGGCTCAGCTTCGGTACTTGGACCAACATCCTCAAATCCATCATTAAGATTATCGGTATCATTGACCGGCCCTTCATTGCCCGATACTGGGTGATTATTTTTTGAGGCCTGTCGCTTTTGCCATTCACGATACTGTTGGCGCGTCATCTTTTCTGGATTAATCTGCTGATTATTCATGATTTTCCTTTAATTTTTGTGCCAGCATCTGAGCCTGCCAGTAATAAACCGCCACGATGGTCTTGGAATCCTCAATCGCTCCTGTTTCAATCATCTTTAATGCCTCGTCCAAACTGAAGCGGTAAAGCTTGATATCCTCATCTTGATCCTGTGGCAAGGCATGCTCAACCGGCTTAAGGTTTCGTGCCTGGTAAAGCGTTAGATATTCATCGCAAAAACCAACGGAACTGTAAAAAGCCGTAATTTTGGTTAGTTCGCCGGCCTGCAGACGCGTTTCCTCATTCAATTCACGAATCGCCGCATGTCTGGCATCACCGTGATCGCGCTCATCTAATTTACCAGCCGGAATTTCCCAGGTAATATTTTGAACCGGCGCGCGCCACTGCTTTTCTAAAATCATCTTCTGATCATCGTCAATCACCAAAAGCGCAATTGCTGGAGCATGCCGAACAATCTCACGCGTGGCGATATTGCCTTGTGGCGTCTTAACATGTTGAAGCTCGACATCGACTACATGACCCTTAAAGACCGTTTGTTGACCAATTGTTTTTTCTTCAAGATCCATTGTCGTCCCCCATTTCTAATCCAATGGCAAAACGTGTGCGGCTTGTGGCCCTTTTCTTCCCTGCACGACTACCAAAGAAACCAGCTGACCTGGTTTTAATTCGCGATGTCCGCTGCCTTCGATACCGTTAAAGTGAACAAAGACATCCGGTTCGTTTTCGACTTCGATAAAGCCCCAGCCTTTTTGGGCATCAAAATTTTTTACTCGTCCTTTTAGCAATTTTTTCACCTGCCATTTCGCTGCAAAATAAAAATGCATCAAACAGTTAAATGCTGCTTGATACATTTTACACCGTTTATTAAACCTTGTCTTGATTAGGTCAATAAAGGTTCGGTTAAGATTGGACTACTTTTCCAAACCTTCAGCAACCGTTTCAGGGAAGTTTTCCCGTACCAGCTTGGCACAGCGCGCACAAAGCATTGGGTAGACGGGATCGCTGCCAACGTCTTCTTTGACCATCCGGCAACGTTGGCAAGTCTCGCCATCAGCTACGGCAACCTTAACGGCAACGTTATCATTGAACTTTTCAGCATCTGCTGGCGCTTGGTCTACATCATGAACGTGCAGTGCCGAAACCCCGAACAGCAGACCGGCATCTGCATTCATGCTGTCTAAGAGGGCTTTTTGGCTGTCAGTCAGGTACAGATCAGCCTGAGCTTCCAGTGACTTACCAATCAGCTTGGCATCACGTGCTTCTTCCAAGGCCTTCAAAACATGAGAGCGAATCTCCATAAAGTCGTCCCACTTGCTCAGCAGTTCTTCTTCATTGGCGTAGGTCCGTGGTTCTGGGATTTCAGTCAGTTGAACGAATTCTTCTGGCTCGTCCATGTATTCCCAAACTTCTTCGGTCGTGTGTGGCAGAATTGGCGTCAGCAGCTTAACCAGCGTTACCAAAATGTCGTAAAAGACCGTCTGCATTGAACGACGCGCATGAGAATCCTTGGCTTCGACGTACAAGACGTCCTTGGCTACGTTCATGTAGAATGCTGACAGATCGTTGTTGACAAAGTTGATCAGCTTCTTGTAAGCCGTCATAAAGTCATATTCATCAAACAGATCGCGCATTTCCTTTAAGAAGCGGTTCAACTTAACGACCATGTATTGGTCAACGCTTTCCAGCTTTTCATAGGAAACCGTGTCATCGTTGGCGTCAAAGTCAGCCGTGTTGGCCAAAAGGAAGCGGAAGGTATTGCGCAGCTTCCGGTAGGCATCTGAGATCTGCTTGAACGTATCCATTGAAACCCGCACGTCAGCCGAAGTATCGGCACTCATTACCCAAAGACGGATAATTTCGGCCCCCATCTGCTTAACGACCTTGTTTGGATCAATAACGTTACCGATCGACTTGGACATCTTCTTGCCGTCCTTGTCCAGCGTAAAGCCTTGCGAAACGATGGACTTGTATGGAGCATGACCAGAGAGCACGACGCTGCAGATCAGACTGGAGTTGAACCAGCCTCGGTATTGGTCGGAACCTTCCAGATACATGTCGCATGGATAAGTCAGGTAGTCACGTTCTGCCAAGACGCCTTGATGACTGGAACCAGAGTCGAACCAAACATCCATAATGTCGGTTTCTTTCTTAAACTGACCATGTGGCGAATGTTCACTGGTAAAGCCTTCTGGCAGCAGGTCCTTGGCATCGCGTTCAAACCAAACGTTGGAGCCATACTCACGGAACAGGTCGGAAACATGGTTGATCGTTTCTTCAGTCATGATTGGCGTACAATCTTCAGCGTAGAAGATTGGCAATGGCACACCCCAGACCCGTTGCCGAGAGATAACCCAGTCGCCACGGTCTTTAAGCATGTTGTGCAGCCGTACCTTACCCCAGCTTGGGTAGTACTTGACCTCATCAACGGCGTTCAAGATCTCATCGCGCATCTTGTCGATCGAAACAAACCATTGGTCAGTGGCCCGGAAAACGATTGGCTTCTTGGTCCGCCAGTCAAATGGATAGCTGTGCTTCAGCGGTTCCTGCTTCAAAAGCGCGTTATGCTGCTTCAAAAGATCCAACGAAATGTCATCTGCATCTTGGTAGAAGACGCCATCAAACTCAGGACCATTTTCAGCCGTCAAGACACCTTGATCGTTCATTGGTGCAAAAATTGGCAGGCCGTACTTCTTACCTACCTGGTAGTCATCATCACCATAGCCAGGCGCGGTGTGAACCAGCCCTGTCCCTGCCTCAAGCGTAACATGATCACCATTGACAACCAGCATCTCTTTATCATTGTATGGGTGCTTGCTGGTCATGCGATCCATGTCTTGACCAGACAGCCGATCAACAACTTCATATTCGTCCCAGCCGAACTTTTCTGCGCACTTGGCAACCAACTCATCGGCAATTACGAACTTGCGATCATCATTGGCCGGCTTAACCACGGCATAGATAATTTTAGGATTGACGGCAACGGCTTCAGAAGCCGGAATCGTCCAAGGAGTAGTCGTCCAGCCGACCAGGTACGTATCATTGTCCAAACGTCCCTTGCCATCAATCACTCGTTCACAGAAGTAGGCCGTCTTGGCTACTACATCATGATATTCAACCTCGGCTTCTGCCAAGGCAGATTCAGATGACCATGACCAGTAGACCGGCTTTTTAGCCTGGTACAGCAGCCCCTTCTTGGCAAAAGCGCCAAAGACTTTGATCTGTTGTGCTTCAAATTCTTTAGCCAGTGTCAGGTATGGGTTGTCCCATTCACCAGAAACACCCAGACGCTTGAAGTCCTTACGCTGCTTGTCAACCTGTTCTAAGGCAAACTTGCGGCACAGATCCCGAAATTCGGTCGTGCTCATCTTCTTGCGGTCATAGCCCATCTTGGTCAATTGGTGTTCAATTGGCAGACCATGCGTATCCCAACCAGGAACGTATGGTGCTCTAAAGCCAGCCATTGACTTGTAGCGGACGATAAAGTCCTTGGAGATCTTGTTCATGGCGTGACCAATGTGGATATTCCCGTTGGCGTATGGAGGGCCATCATGGAGAACAAAAGTTGGCTTGCCTTGATTTAATTTTTGACGCTGTTCGTAGACTTTATTGTCTTCCCACAGCTTTTCGCGTTGTGCTTCGGTTTCCGGCAAGCGTCCACGCATAGGAAACTTAGTCTTGCCGATGTTCAAAGTGTCTTTGACCCGCATCTGCGAATTCCTCCTTGTCAATTCTCTAAACTTAAAAATCGCGTCCAAACGACAAAACGCTCCATCCGCAATGGGACGAAGCGTTTTCGTGGTACCACCCAAGTTCAAATCAGTTGTCTGATTCCTTAAGTCATTTGGTAACGGCAATGAACCGGCCAATGCTACTTAGTTCGCATTGGCGTTCAGAGATGATAGCTGCCCAGGCCTTAATTGCCAACCTCTCACCATTCGTTGGCTCGCTGAAATACGACTCTGGGGGCGCGATTCTCCTCAACAGTTTGTTCGCGATTAATCATCAACTAGTGTGCCGTACTGTCAGGAAAGACAACGACCGTCTCGCCTTCGTTTTTAGCGGCTGGCTTGGCAGAAGCTTTTTGATCCTGCTTTGGTGCTTGACTTTCCTGCGACTTTTCAGCAACTGGTTGATCAATTGCTTGTGATTCTACACTGTTTGTCGAATGATTGTCAAGACTGCTTCCCAAAATCTTTTGAATTTCGTCGTATTTGCTCAGATCGTCATTAGCCAGCAGCTCATCCCAATCCTTGCTCTTAACGACTTCCAGCTGTGATTCCAGCATTACTTGCAGCCGCTGTCTGAAGATTCGGGTCTGCTTTTTAAGATCATTGGTTTCCGTAGTCAGCTTCCGCGTTTCATCAGCACTGTTTTCCACGACCTGGTTGGCCTTGGTATTGGCTTCGGAAACAATATCGGTCGCCTGCTTTTGCGCCTCGCGAATCATGATCTCAGCCTCACGCTTGGCGTTGGTCTTAACCTTGTCAGCAGCTTCTTGAGCAACCAGAATTGACTTGTTTAAAGAATCCTTCAAGTCGGTAAAGTACTTTAGTTTTTCTTCATTGGCCTTGATGGTTTCCATCAGTTCATGATTCTTGACTTGCAGCGCTTGAAACTCGCTAGCTACTTGACGCAGAAACTCATTGACCTCGCTGGGATTGTAGCCCCGCATTTTGTTGTCGAACTGTTTTTTGCTGATTTCTTCCACGGTTAAAGTCATTTGCATTTCCTCCAAACTAAGCATGCACCACTGACATGGCGACGCGAATCTTATTTTTTCTAGTGTTTCCTTGAATCTCATCAATCCGAATCCGGCCGGCATGTCTGATGGAAAGCAGATCATGGGCTACCAACGGATAATCGGGACGCATCTCGGTCTCCCAGTTGACACGAACATCGCCGTGCTCAACCAGCTGCTTGGCGCGATTGCGTGAATAGTTAAATCCGGCTGCCACCAAGACGTCCAGTCGCATTGACGACACGGTAGCGACCATCTTTTCCCAGTCTTCTTGTGGCGTAACGATGGTTTCCAGATCAGCTTGTTTCAGCTTAACGTGAATCTTGCCAATCTGGCTGACCTGTTGGCGCAGATAGTCAACCAGGCTCTGACTGACGACTACCTGCCAGCGCATGCCCTCGTTGAGTACGTCGCCAAATGCGGAACGCTCCAAGCCGCTGCCAATCAGCGTTCCTAGAATCTGACGATGGTGCAGCTCGGTAAATTTGGTTGGATAGTCGATTTCGATCAGCTGCAGTTCAAAATCAGCTGTCTGTGGCTCATAATAGCTGGGATAAAACAAGATCCGCTGCATTTCGGCCTTTTCCCAGCCGCCATTGGCCCGCATCTTAACGTCATCGCGACGGTTGGTCAGCGTTTGCGCAATATAGACCTGCCGCGGATTCAAAAAGTCGGTTAAAACTGGACGATACTGGTCGGCTGCCGTATTCAGCCAATCCTCAACCTGCGCAATCAAAGGTGCCTCATCAGGCCGAAAATGCTGCTTGATGTTTTCTTCATCAGTCATTTATCTGCTCCTAATAGCCAATCAACCGCGACAGCATAATCACGCCATATTGGACTAGATAAAGCACGAATACGGCTACCACGGGGGCAAAGCTGATCCCGCCCAGTGGTGGAATATGCTCGTCAAAAAAGCGCAGGTATGGCTGAACCAGTCTAGTAAGCAATTCACCCAAACGGCTCTGCATGGCACCAGGAAACCAGGTCAAAAGACACCATACTACGATCAGTAATATATAGGCGTCAATTATCTTATTGATCAAATATGCAATCATAATACCCCTTAAAGTCGTTCGCTGCTGTTGGAATTAAGATCCCCAGCCAGTTTACCGGCAACGTCAACGCCACGCGGCACGCATAAAAAGATCTGCTCGCCAATGCGCTTAATCTCGCCGTCAATTGCATAGACAGCCCCATTTAAAAAGTCAACGACCTTGTTGGCTGCCTTATTGTCCATTTGCGAGAAATTAACGATGACGGCGTGATGATTCAAGAGCTCATCAACGATTTCCTTGGACTCACCGTACAGCCGTGGCTCAAATAGCATGATCTTGCCATTTTCAGCCGGTGCTGACTTAACTGAAACATGCGACCGATCGATCGGTACTACCTTACTGCTGGTAGTTGATGCAACGGGGGCTGTTGGTGCGACTGGCTGTGGTTCATAGTTTTCGGTCTCTGACTCATTGCCGATTCCAAAAAAGTTGTTGAAGAAATTTGCCATGTTCGCTCCTCCTTTAATTTTGAGCTAAAGATACAGCAAAAGGGAGCGCCTTTAGCCAGCTCTCCCAAATTACTCATTAGTCGTGACGACGATTCTTGAAGAATGGCGGCGTCGTCAGATTATCATTGTCTTGTTCATCGGATGCGGCAACATCACCGTGAAAGACATTAAATTCTGGCTTCTTAACGTGATTGAATTCATCGTTTTGCTCCCGCGTATCCGTCAGGCGGGTGCCTGCCGTAGGATCATCCCAGCCGGCAAATGGATCTTGGGAATCAGCCCGTTCTGCTCGCTTGGTTTCAGCCGGCTGCTGTTCTTCAGCTCGCCGTTCTACCGTTGTATTTTCTGGAACCGGCGCAGCTTCTGGCTCAACGCGCGCTACCCGTGGCTCACTGGCAGTCGGCGTGCTCATTGGACGAGCGGCAGCTGCCTGCTGACGCTGCTGCTTGGCCTTATCGATCCCAGTAGCAATAACCGTTACGCGAACCTCGTCTCCCAGCGTGTCATCCATGGCCATCCCAAAGGCAATATCGACATTGGTATTAGCAGCCTGGCTGATAACGTTGGATGCCTCTTGAGCCTCAAACATTGACAGGTTCTTACCACCAGTGATGTTCATCAAGACGTGTTCGGCACCGTCAATCGATACTTCAAGCAATGGCGAGGAGATAGCTTTCTTCGTGGCTTCGGCAGCACGGTTTTCACCCGTTGATGAACCGATCCCCATCAAAGCAGAGCCTTGGTTTTCCATCGTATGACGAATGTCGGCAAAGTCCAAGTTGATGTAGCCTGGGTTGGTGATCAAATCCGAGATCCCTTCGACCCCTTGACGCAAAACGTTGTCGGCTTCTTTAAAAGCTTCCATCATTGGCGTCTTTTTATCGATCATTTCCAGTAGACGGTTGTTGGCAACCACGATCAGCGTGTCAACGTTTTGCTTTAATTTTTCCAGCCCTTCACTGGCCAGCTTAGAGCGACGCTGACCTTCAAAGGTAAATGGACGCGTAACGACACCCACCGTCAGGGCACCAGAGTCCTTGGCAATCTTGGCAACTACTGGAGCGGCACCAGTCCCGGTACCACCACCCATACCGGCAGTCACAAAGACCATGTCAGCACCTTCCAGCGCCTTTGAAATCTCTGATTCACTTTCTTGGGCCGCTTTGGCACCGACTTCTGGGTTGGAGCCAGCCCCCAATCCCTTGGTCAGCTTAGGTCCTAATTGAATCTTGGTTTGTGCATGTGAGGCATCCAGGGCCTGCAGGTCAGTATTGGCTACGATAAAGTCAACGCCAGATACCTTGTCGTTGATCATTTGATTAACCGCGTTACCGCCACCGCCACCGACGCCGATAACCTTGATCTTCGCACCTTCCAATTGCATTTGGTCTGTTTCATTCGTTACATTGTCCATTCGTTGGTTCCTCCGTCACGTTAGGGTTAGTTTGATTAGTCAAAGAAATTTTCAAAGAAACGTTTGATGCTGCCTTTATTTTTAGGCTTTTTAGCCGGCTTTTCCGGTGTCATTGGAGCTTCTTCGGGCTGCTGAGCATCCGAAGAAGCATCCAGTCTTGCTGGCTTTTGATAACGCTCTTGATAATAGCCGCGCGTCGTTTCGGTTTGCCGAGGATTATCGGCTTGATGAGGGCTCATGATCAATGCACCCTGCTGAACGGTCTGCTTAAGCAGGCGATCGATGTCGTTTAAGTGATCCTCGTACATGCCTAGAGCAATCGCCAGTGCAAACCCTGGATGCCGAACGCCCATCTGTTCCGGTACAAAAGTCTTAACGTTGGCCGTAAAGTATTCTTTGGCCAATTCAACCACGCCAGGCAAAGCCGTTAAGCCACCGATCAAAATCACGCCACCAGGCAGATTCGGCGCATGAACCTCTTTTAGACGATTGCTGATGCGCTGGAAGATTTGACGGATTCGCGCCTCGATAATCTCAGCCAAATATTTTTCCGAATATTCAACCGGCTGATTCTGGCCTACCACGTCAACCGCCAACTGAACGCTTTCATCCGCCATCCGACTATCGGCATAGCCATGGTCACGCTTCAAACGCTCGGCATTGCGCATTGAGGTGTTGAGCACGGTCGAGATGTCACGCGTTACCAATTGACCGCCTTCTGGATCAACATAGACAAACTTCAGCTGATGATCGTGAATGATGCTGGCCGTAGTCTGACCACCACCCATGTCGACAACCAGCGTCCCGAAGTCTTGTTCGCCATCGTTCAAAAGATTAAAGCCCGTGGCAATTGGTGAAACAACCAGGTCTTGAATCTGCAGGCCAGCCTGCTCAACTGCTTTTTTGGTATTGTGAACAATCGTCTTTGGTCCGGTATAAAGCGTTGCTGCCAATTCCAAGCGAACGCCGACCATGCCCCGTGGATCCTTAATGCCCTTAAAGCCATCGACCGTAAACTCTTGTGGAACCAGGTCAATAATTTCACGTTCTGGTGGCAGATTCTGCGTTAACGTTGACTGTGCAACGTCGATTACGTCTTGGTTGACGATCTCGCGTGACTGACCTTGACTGGCAATCGTGATCATACCGTGAACATGGCCCATCTGCAAATAGTTGGCCGGCAGTGCAACAACGACTTTTTTGATATCAATGCCTGATTTGGCTGCGGCCTCAGCAACTGCTCGGGAGATTGCCTGAGCAGTTTTGTCGATATCAACGATCACGCCACGATTCAGCCCAGCAGATGGCTGAACGCCAGTGCCTACAACTTTTAATTGTCCTTTTACGTTTTCGCATACCAATACTTTGATTAAAGTGGTTCCGATATCTAAGCCAACGTAGACTTGTGAATTTTCCATCTACCTGGAACCCTCCTGTTTTCTAAAATTCAACCCGGATTCAGATTGTAATCATAAACTGTACTAAATTTTACCACACTTAACATGATTCAAAAAAGGCCCAAACCATGTTTATTTGGCGCTTGATCAACGAACCTACTCGTCCTGGTTGTCATATGAATATGAGAAGGCCCCATATTGCAGATCAACCACGCCATTTTCCTTCATCTTAGAAGCAATTGAAGGATAATAGCGCATCTTTTGATTCAGATTGTCCGATCGCACCAGAATCTCATTACCATCATTCATATAGATGCGCAGTCGTTTAGCATCTGAGGTCGTAGGCGCAAACGTGACTTCGGAGATGCCGGCTCTGATAGCACTGGGCAGGCTGCCAATCTGTCGCGCCGTCTGCTGCATGATCTTTTCATGATGCTCAAAACCGGCATAGCGTACAAAATTAGAGATTGAGTGATTTTTGACGGGACTCAGACGACCGTTGCCGATCAGCAGCTGGTTGACACCATTATGCTCAATCACACCAATGATTGGATATTCGGTAACCTTGATTCTGATTGATTGTGGATCGGTCAAGCTGACCTTGAGCGACTTGATCTGTGGATTGGCCTTTTTAGCCGTCTGCTCCAGCTTTTTTTGCTGACTTAAAACGCGCCAGATCAATGCGCCCTTTTTAATCTGAGCTGCCGATTCAACCTTGGCTGCCGTTAGATCCTGGTTGCCGGTTACCTGAATACTTGTAATCTTACTAAGCGGGGAAACAATATACAAAGCCAGCAGCAAGATGATCACAAATGGAATCAAAACGCTCAGTACTCGGCGAGTGTTGCTGATTTGTTGTGCGTGCTTAATCCCCTTGACCCGGCTGCCAATGCCTTGCTTTTGATAGCGACGACGGCGATCAAAAGCCATGGCACTTTGAGCCTCTAACTTGGCCAGTCGGCGTGCATACCGCTGGTGCTCTTGATTGCGTTTTTCGTCGCTGTTCATGATTTCCCCTCCTTTTATTTTTGGTGATCGGCAATCGCCTTATGCAAAATCTTAATCAAGCGATCAGCTGCATCAGGTCGTCCCATTTTTTTCGAAGCCACGGCCATTTTTTCACGCACTGCCTTATCTTCCATCAAGCGATCAGCCTGGACCAGCAACGACCGACCATCCAGCTTATCTTCAGTAATCATAGCTGCCGCGCCGTTTTTAACCAATGCCATCGCGTTTTTGACCTGATGATTGGCCGTTACGTATGGACTTGGAATCAATATCGTTGGAATTCCCAGGGCCGTAATTTCAGCAATCGTTGTCGCGCCAGCTCTTGAAACCAGGCAGGCTACCTTAGGCATCTTGGCTGGCATGTCTTCGATATAGGGAACAATCTTGACGTTTGATCCAATCTTGACGTTTTTAAGTGCTTCTTTAACCTGGTTATAGCGCTTTTGTCCCGTAGCAAAAACCACCTGGTAGTCGCGCTGGCTGAATTCTGGAATCGCTTGAACGACACTGGCGTTAATCTTTGGTGCCCCTTGACTGCCACCAAAGATCATCAGGACCGGTTTATCATTGCTTAATCCATAGCTGGTCCATGAGAAATCAGAGTCAGCATTGGCCGCAGCCTGTTGAGCACGGGGATTGCCACACATTGTAACCTTGGCAGCCGGGAACTGGTCTCTAGCTGCCTCAAAAGCAATGGCAATCTCATCAACATAATGACTCAAAAACTTGTTGGTAATGCCGACAACGCTGTTTTGCTCATGAATAACCGTTGGTACGTGCAGGCGGGCTGCTGCATACAAAACAGCACCGCTGACATAGCCACCGGTACCCAGGACCACATCTGGCTTAAAGTCTTTGATAATCTTTTTGGCTTCATGAACGGCTTTTAAAAACAAATAGGCCGTCTTGAAGTTTTCCAAAGACAGCGAACGCTTAAACCCTTGCGTGTGCAGTACCTTTAATTCAAGTCCAGCTGCCGGAACGATCTTGTTTTCCAGCCCGCGATCGGTTCCCACGTAAAGTACCTGCGTATCCGGCTCAACCTGCTTTAAACGTTCAATCAAAGCCAGCGCTGGATAGATATGACCACCGGTGCCCCCACCGGAAACAATGATTCTCATTATTTCTGCTCCTTTTGTCCGGTCAACTGCTCAACTGCCTTGACGAACTCATCACCACGCACCTCAAAACTTGGGAATTGATCCCAGCTGGCATTGGCTGGTGAAAGCAAGATGACATCGCCAGGCTCGCTTAGTTTCCACGCCTCTGGTACGGCCGTCACGGCATTTTCAGTTTCAATGATCTCAGGGATGCCCGCCTGTTCTGCAGCATCTTTCATCTGCTTTTTACATTCACCAAATACAATGATGGCCTTAACGTGTTCTTTAAAGTAAGGTACCAAGCGCTCAAACGTGTAGCCACGATCCAGACCTCCAGCCAACAAAATGACCGGCTGTTCAAATCCTTGCAAAGCCACCTCAGTAGCTTCGATATCAGTCGACTTGGAATCATTGTAAAAGCGCCGTCCCTCATATTCCATGACATACTGCAGTCGGTGACGCACACCAGCAAAGGTCGTTAAAACGTCTACGATATCGGCAGTCGAAACACCGCTCAGCTTGGCTGCTGCAATTGCTGCCAAGGCATTTTCAACGTTTTGAGGGCCAATCAGACGAATGTCTTTGGCAGCCATGATCTTTTCATCACGCCAAAAGATCTCGCCATTTTGTTCATAGGCACCCTCATGACTCTTGTTGAGCCGCGAAAAAGGTACGATCGTTGCATTGGAGCGACGGGCAATTTCCTGCCATTCATCACGATCCCAGTTAATGATCAAATAATCATCCTTGGTTTGGTTGCGCGTAATATTGAGCTTGGCATTGATGTAATTTTCGCGATTCTTATGATAATCGAGGTGATTGGCAAAAATATTGGTAATTACGGCAATCTGCGGATGAATCGTTGGTGCACCCAACAGTTGGAAACTGGACAATTCAGCGACAATCGTGTCATCAGGGCCCATCTTTTCAGCCGTCTTGCTGAACGAAACCCCAATATTGCCAGCATAAGCCGTTTGATAAGGATTGCTCTTGGCAACCATTTTTTCAATCAAAGTCGTCGTCGTCGTCTTGCCATTGCTGCCAGTAACGGCGATCAGATGACCGGCAAAGATCTCGCTGGCCAGTTCAGCCTCGGTAATAATTGGCGTTTTTTTGGTCATGAATTTTTGAACCAATGGCACATCATAAGGAATACCGGGATTCTTAACCACCACGTCAAAGTCTTCGTCAGCCAGTGATAATGGGTTTTCGCCAGTAATAACCTCAATGCCATCCGCTTTTAAATCGGCCACGACTGCTGGATCATCTGGCGTTTTTTGATCATTAGCCACAACTTTGGCCCCTAATTTAACCAACAGATGAGCCGCGTTAATGCCGCTGATTCCAAATCCCAATACTAAGGCTTTTTTGCCTTGATACTTCGTTACCTGTCGCACGAAAATTCACCTCGTTATTTTTTAAAAGTAAAAATTATTTCTGAGTGCATAGACAATCATAGACCGTTTATGCCGCCCAATTTTTAAAATTATTCTTAAAACCTGATTTTATTCAAACAGCATGATCGTGCCAATCGACAGGATCGAAAACAGCAGCGTCACGCTCCAAAATACGATATCAATCTTCCATTCACTCCAGCCCTTCATCTCAAAACTATGATGAATTGGCGTCATTGGAAAGATTCGATGACCAGTCGTCTTAAAAGCTGCCACCTGCAAAATTACGCTTAAGGTTTCAGCAACATAGATAATCCCAATAAACAGAAGCGACCATTCATGATGCAGCAACAGTGATACCGCAGCCAATGAGGCCCCAACTGAAAGCGATCCCATGTCGCCCATGAAGATTTTGGCCGGCTTGTGATTATAAGGGAAGAAGCCGGCTAAGGCACCTACCATTGCCAGACAAAACAGTGCAACCTCATACTGACGCTGCATAATGGCCAAAAACAGGTAGGCCAAAAATGACACGATACCGCATCCGGTTACCAGGCCATCCAGACCATCCGTCAAGTTGACGGCATTAGAAAAGCCAACTATCCAAAAAATAATGAACAGGCCATAGAGCCAACCAATCTGCGAGCTACCAAAGCCCATTTGAAAGCCTTCATGCTGATAGATCACAGTAAAGATCATGGCTGCAATAACTTGACAAAGTGCTTTTTGCCACGGCTTGAAGCCTTCATTTTGGTGATTGAAAATCTTGATCGAGTCATCCCACATCCCAATCAAACCATA
This sequence comes from Limosilactobacillus pulli, assembly GCF_947381555.1. Taxonomy (NCBI): domain Bacteria; kingdom Bacillati; phylum Bacillota; class Bacilli; order Lactobacillales; family Lactobacillaceae; genus Limosilactobacillus; species Limosilactobacillus pulli. The sequence continues at coordinate 17,856 of NZ_CANCWQ010000010.1, read as the reverse complement.
GACTACCAACACAAACAGCAATGCCCACATCGTGTTGGTTAAAATTCCTTGCCAGATGGCGACCCAAAGGCAGGTTACCAAAGCGGCAACGATAAACAAGAGTCCCCCCATGGTTGGCGTGCCGGCTTTTTTGGCATGCCAGGTTGGCCCTTCTTCTCTAATCTGCTGTCCTTCTTTTTTGGCACGGAAATAGCGAATCAACGACGGCATCAGCAGAAACGTAATTAAAAACGAGCTGAGCAGCGTCAAAATGACAACCAGTATACTCATGATATCCTCCTAAAAATCAATTCTCTTATTGCTTTATTTTGCCTTGTAGCGTACTTGCAAGGATGCGCCCGCTTTAAGGGTCGTGTTGGCCTTAATGCTTTGTGAGACCGCATAGCCGCCACCAGTTGACTTCAACTTTAAGCCCATTAGTTGTGCAAAACGACTGACATCGGCCTGAGACCAGCCAGAGATGTCTGGCATCGTAACTTGACCACCTGTAAGCAAGAAGACGCGCTCATTGATAATCACACTGCTCCCCTGCTTGGCCGATTGTTCCTTAACCTTTTTGCCATTTCCCAAGACGACAACGTTCAGCTTTTTATTCTGCAGCTTTTTTTGTGCCGCTGTAGTACTCATCCCAACAACGTTTGGCAGCTTGACGACGCCTTGCTGCTTGGAATCCTTGGCAGCAGCTCGTTCCAAAAGCTGCTTGGTAACTGGATTGACCACATCAGCCATGTACTGTTCTGCCGCTTTGGTAATGTTTTGCGGCTGTTTCATCGTAATATAGACGATATATTTAGGGTTCTTAGCCGGTGCCATACCTACAAATGAGTACAGATAGTTCGTACTCCCCGTCTCATAACCATGCGAGCTCCCGATCTGAGCCGTCCCCGTCTTACCGGCGATCCGGTAGCCACTGATCTTGTACACCTGGCCGGTCCCATTTTTATTGTAGATGACGCCTTGCATATAGTGCCGAACCTTCTTGGCCGTTGTCTTGCTGATTGGCTGACCAACCGTTTTGGGCTTGGTCTTTTCAATCGTCTTGCCATCGCTGGCTACGATTTTTTTAATAAAGTACGGCTTAACCATCTTGCCGTTGTTGGCAATGGCTGAAAATGCCTGCATCATCTGCATCACGTTGACGGTAATTCCTTGACCAAATGCCGTGTTGGCTTGTTCCAAAGTTCCCTTATAGCTCGTATAGCCTTTGGATTCACCACTCATGCCATAGACACCAACGTTTTTCAGCAGGCCAAACTTCTCAATATATTTTTTCCAGGTAGCTGATCCCATATCCTGTTCGATATGAGCAAAGGCAACGTTACTAGAGCGATAGAACCCTTCCTTATATGTAATATTGCCCCAACCAGCCGTATTCCAATCAGTGATCTTGCCACCGCCAAGCTCCCAGGTTCCAGATTTGTAGACCGCCTCAGGATTGAAATTGCCTGAGTCAATAGCAGCTGCCAGTGCCAGCACCTTCATCGTCGATCCCGGTTCATAAGTATCCTGTACCAGAGCGTTTCGCCAGACTGGAGTTGATGAGTTGACATTGGGCCGCTGCGTTGCTGCCAGAATTTTTCCGGTCTTGGCTTCCATGACCACGGCCGTCATCGAGCTGGCCTGGGTTTCTTTTTCAACCTTGGTGATCAGCGTCTCAAGCTGTCGCTGGGTCCGATTGTCTAAAGTCGTGTAGATGTCGGCACCATCCTTGGCCGGCTTACCCTTGACCTGGCTGTCGGCTAACTGATAGCCATAGACGTCTTGTTTGATTTCTTTTAAGCCGTTCGTCCCGGTTAGATTCTTATTAAAATAGCTTTCCAGCCCCAGCCGACCAACCAGCTTGGACTGACCGGTCTTGACATTGGTCTTGGCCGTTGCCAGACCTATCAGCTGGCTGGCAAACTCGCCGGCTGGGTACTGACGAGCAGGCGTTGAGGTGAACTCTAATCCGGTGACGTGCTGAGCCTTGATCTTTTGCATCGTGCTGACTGAGATGCTGCTGCCAGCCGTACCAAATTCAACTTGATAGACGTTTTTGCGCTTTGGCGACATAATTGATAAGGCCTTTTTCTCAGTAATATCCAAATATTTGGCCAGCACCTTGGCCGCTTTTTTCTTATTGGTAACGTAATTGGGCTTACCCTTGGCGGTCAGGCTTTGATGACTTAGGATTGCCGTAACGGTATAGGTCTTGGTATCTTGAGCCAGCGCATTCCCTTGCGAGTCATAGATCGTACCACGCTTGGCTTCAATAATTCGTTTGGACGTGTACATGCGGCTGGCCATCGTCTGTAAATTACGATTCTGAACGTCCTTAGTTGATGCAATGACAAAAAAACGAACGACAAACAGAACAAAAATAAGGAAAAACGTTGCGAATAAGGCAATACCGAATGCTTTTCGATTTTTTTGATTCTTTCCAATCGTTCGTTGTTGTTGTTTCTTCATTACTTGTTAACGTTCCTTACGCTTGAATTTGCATCCGTGAGACCATATTTTTGCGCGATCTGGTCTAATCGCGATTGGCTGGTCAGCGTGGTAACTTCCTGCTGATCACTGACGTTCTGCTGTTTGACGTTGGCTACCCGCGTTTGCAGATTTTGCAGACGGTGCTGTTGATTAACGACTGACAGCTGCGTCGTTACGACCATAATCATCATTGAAAAAACGACTAGCGCACCAACGATCATCAGGGTCTTTTCAAAGGCCGAGAACGGCAAGCGCTGCTGATGTGACTTTACTTGTGGCGTCGGCTGATTAGGGCGCGGCGTCAATTGAGGCGTTGGTTGATTTAATTTTCTTGCCGCATTTGAGGCCATATAAAACACGTTCCTTACTGATTTCTACTTGACTTTTTCAATAATTCGCAGCTTTGCACTGTGCGAGCGATGATTGTCGTGCAGTTCTGCATCGCTTGGCAAAATTGGCTTTTTGTTTACCAATTTAAAATTAGGCTCCATGTCCGGTGGAACCACAGGCAAACCGGGTGGTAGTTCCGGCAATGATGCCTGTTCTTTAAACATCGTCTTGACCAGTCGATCCTCTAGTGACTGAAAAGTAATCACACTGATCCGACCACCAACGTTAAGCATCTCAAATGCCTGCTCCAAGGAATCTTCCAAGGCACCCAACTCATCATTGACTGCAATGCGAATTGCCTGAAAGCTTTTTTTGGCTGGATGGCCGCCATGCCGACGAGCAGCCGCCGGAATCGCACTTTTAACAACCTCAGCCAGCTCAAGCGTTGTCTTAATCGGTGCTTGTTGGCGCTGACGCTCGATAGCACGGGCAATTTGTTTGGCAAATTTTTCTTCGCCATAGCGATGCAGGATCTTGACCAGCCGCTCATATGGCCATTCATTGACAACTTCCATCGCGGAAAGGGCCTGGCTCTGATCCATTCGCATATCCAGCAATGCATCGTGCTGATAGCTAAAGCCTCGCTTGGCATCATCAAACTGGGGTGAAGAAACGCCCAAGTCATAGACAATCCCATCAAAGCTCGTTACGCCTTGAGCATTCAATGCCAATTTAAGATGACGAAAATTATCCTTAATAAAGGTTTCTCGACCAGCTTTTAAATAAGGTGCCAAATGCTCTTGGTTATAGTCAATCGCGGTCTGATCCTGGTCAAAAGAATACAGATGCCCCGTCGTTAGCTGTTTTAAAATTGCCTCACTGTGACCGCCACCACCAAGCGTTGCATCAACGTAGACGCCGGCTGGCTTAACATTCAAGCCGGCAACTGCTTCGTTGAGCAGCACCGTTACGTGGTTGAATTCAGTCATTAATATACCTCCTTTCCGACAAGCTACAGATCGAAGTCAAGATCTTCGGCAAGCTGGTCAAAATTGGCAGCTGTATTGTCCATATACTGTTGCCAGCGTTCTTTGTCCCAGATTTCCAAATGTTCCGATACTCCAACGATCGTGCACTGTTTATTTAAAGCAGCATGCTGTCGCAGTGCTATTGGCAAATTGATCCGTCCTTGCTTATCGAACTGGCATTCGGTCGCCGCAGCATACAAAAAACGCACGAAGGCTCGTGCATTACGTTTCGTCATTGACAACGACTTTAATCTTGTTTCCAATTCATGCCAGACACTGAGCGGATAGCCAGTCAGGCAGCCATCCAGGCCACGCGTAACGACAAAGCCTTCGCCCAGCTGCGAACGAAATTTTGCGGGGATGATCAGACGACCTTTATCGTCAATCGTATGTTCATATTCACCCATGAACATACCAATCCCCCCTTTTGGACCAATGTTACAGATACAGTCTACCACAATCCCCCACCACTCACCATGGATTTTAATAATTTTGTACAACCTAAAAAGCCGCTGTCTCTTGGATGGAGACAACGGCTCGATTTAAGTGATTCCTTGACGATTTTCTAAACAACCGGCAGATACGATCCGGTCAAAGAAACCAAAAAGGCAGCGATTGAAATAACCAGCGTTACTCGCCAAAAGGCTGGCCAATACTGACGATAGATAAACTGATGAGCGGCCGTCAGCTGCAAAATAATCAAAGCAATTCCCGCAATCATCCAGACAATCAAAACATAACAATACCAATAAAAACCCAAGTTCCAAAAACTGAGGATCATTAAAAGCACCGCCCACAACCAGGCAGCCCTTTTATGCGGCAGCTTGAACAGCCTAATCGTCAGCTGTTCCAACAGTCCATATCCGATCAAGATGATGAACTCCATGATCAATTGTCGTACCATTCAAAACTGCCTCCGATAAAATTAGTTAAGTTTAATTCTAACACAGATCAACACCAAATTTGAATTTGCGTGATAAGATGTGTAAACTGAAAAGGATAAATTGAAAGGCGGGATAAAATACCGATGCAACGCAAGAAAAAGACCCGATTCCAAAAAATCACTATGGTTGCCGTTTGGCTAATGCTGATCGCAATGCTGGGTTCTCTGATTCTAGGGGCCGTTGCCTCACTTGGCTTCTAAGCTTAGTCATCATAGACTTAACATAGAAATCTTTAAATAGGCACAAAAAAGAGGCTCGACATCAACGTCGAGGCCTCTTTTTTATTGAATTGGCTGATCCGGCTTTTTATAAACCTCACGTGGCTTAGAACCATTGGCCGGGCCGATATAGCCCCGCTGCTCCATGTCATCAATGATGCGGGCCGCCCGATTATAGCCAATCCGGAAACGTCTTTGAATCAATGACGTTGAGGCTTTTTGCTCACGAGCCACAAACTCGAGTGCCTCGCCAAACAGCTCGTCTTCATCGGCTGTTTGTTCTTCTTCTTGAATTTCGGCATCACTAACCATCATTTGATCATCATATTCAGCCGGCCGCTCATTTTTAATGAAATCAACGACTGACTCAACGTCATGATCCGAGATGAAAGCTCCTTGAATTCGAATCGGCTTGTTTTGATCGATTGGTTCAAACAGCATGTCACCGCGTCCAAGCAGTTTTTCAGCCCCATTGGTATCGATAATCGTTCGTGAGTCAACCCCGCTGGAAACGGCAAAGGCAATTCGTGAAGGAACGTTGGCCTTGATCAGACCGGTAATGACGTCAACGCTGGGCCGCTGCGTTGCCAGAATCATATGGATCCCAGCTGCTCGCCCCATCTGTGCGATTCGGACGATGGCATCTTCTACATCTTTGGAAACAGTCATCATCAAGTCAGCCAGCTCATCAACGATTACCAAAATCAAGGGCATCGTTGGCTGCTGCTCGTTGGGATCGGAATGCTGCTGATTTTCTTTTTCAACCAGCCGATTATACCCATCCAGGTTACGGACGCCCAATGTTGCAAATAATTCATAGCGACGCTCCATCTCAGCAACAACCTTGCCCAGCGCACGCGCCGCTTTTTTTGGTTCAGATACGACTGGACTGAGCAGGTGTGGAATGCCATTATAAACGCTCAACTCAACTTTTTTAGGATCGATCATCAGCATCTTGACCTGGCTCGGTTTAGTCTTCAGTAAAATACTGGTAATGATCACGTTGATGGCCACCGACTTCCCACTCCCAGTAGCACCGGCAATCAAAAGATGCGGCATTTTCGTAAGGTCTGCCGTCATAACCTGACCAGTAACCGTACGACCAAGCGGCACGTCAAGCGGTCGATCATCATGCGGTGCAGCTTCAATCATGTCACGAAAACCCACTGTAGCAATCTGCTGGTTGGGCACCTCGATTCCAATCAAAGACTTGCCAGGGATCGGTGCCTCAATTCGAATATCCCTGGCTGCCAGGGCCAGGGCCAGGTCATCGGCCAGATTTGTGATGCGACTGACTTTAACCCCGACTGCCGGACGCAACTCATATTTAGTTACAGACGGGCCGAGGTTCACGTTTTCAACCGTCGCCTCAACGCCGAATGATTTCAGCGTATCCTGCAGCTTTTGCGTATTTGACTTGATTGAGTCAAGATCTGCGCTTTGATCAGTTGGCTTTACCTTGCTCAAGAGATCAAGCGGCGGGAACTGATAGTCTTGATCCTCTTTGGCATCCGCATTGTTCAACGTCAGTTCGACATCGACTGGCAGCTTGGCATCAGTTGACCTTGATCGCTCATTTTCACTGGCTACTGTAATCCGTGGCTCAGCGATATCAGATCCATGCTCAGCATTTTGCTCAGTGCGTGACTGACCAAGCTCAAATTCTGGCAGTGCTCGCGCTTGGCGATGTTCAGCAATCGGCTCTGGCAAATCTTTTTCAATCATTGCCTTCCCTGGTATGTTGGCATGCTGCTCTTTTAGATGTTTCTGGCGTTCTTTTTGATGCTGGGCCTGACGCTTTTGGCGATCATCATTTAATTGATGCAGCCGTTCTTTCAGCTGACTCAGTGCTTGACCAATTGCCAGCCGCAGCTTTTGGACCGGTAGATTAAAAAAGATCACGAATCCTACAATCATCAATAAAACAGCCGCTGCCTTGGTTCCAGTGCTGCCCAGCAAATAGCCGCTGGCAGAATATAATGCCGCACCCAGCATCCCACCACCAATCGGCATACTGGAATCATCGTTTAAAACGGCTTCAGTCAAGCTGCTCCACGTTTGATTCCAAAAGTCGCTGTGCCGTCCCAGCTGATCGAACATCTGCGCGTGCAGCATCAGCAACAGCCCCAGATAAAAAATCATCGTTCCCCAGATCCAGCGCTTTTTAAAATGCGGCCATTGGGCATAAATCGTCAGTCCCAGACTATATAAAATCACGATTACCATCAGCAGCGGATAGCTTTGACCAACTAAGATTTTAAAGACATCCTGCACACCGGTTCCTAAAATTCCCAGCTTAAACAGGCCGGTCAGCGTCAATAAAATGATAGCCAGACCGCTCAGACTGCGAATGGCTCGCTCGTCTCGCGCTGGCTTTTTGGTACGCCGCTTAGCAGCCGTTTTGTTGGAACGACGCCGTGTCACAGTTTTTTTGCGAGCCATGCAAATCCTCCTTTATCCCTGATTATTTCAGCTTATCGTCTGAATAGCGATGTACACGCGCCAGTTTCGGAAATCCTTGTTGACGCAGCGCCTCATAAATAACGATTGCCGCACTGTTGGAAAGATTAAGCGCGCGAATGTTATTGTCATCTTGTGGAATCCGAATACAGTTTTGCGGATAGCGCCGCATAAACGGTTCCGGCAGCCCTGTCGTTTCCTTGCCAAACAAAAAGTAATGGTCGCCTGGCAAACGATAGTCAACTTCAGTATAGTCGCGTTCGGCAAACTTAGAAACCAGATACAATCGATCAAGATCTTCAATTGTTTCCATAAAGCTGGGCAGATCATCATGATAGACCACTTTAACCTTGTCCCAATAATCCAAACCAGCCCGTTTCATATGTTTGTCGTCCGTTGAAAAACCAAGGGGCTTGACCAAATGCAGGATCGTATCGGTGCCGGCACAGGTTCTGGCAATATTGCCGGTGTTAGCAGGAAACAAGGGTTCAAACAGTACAATGTGATTAGTCATATTCACTCTCCTAAAAAAGGCAATAAAAAAAGCAGGGTCTCGGTGTGGGCACGGCGAAACGCTGCTTTAATGAAGTACTCTTTGACCAATGCCAACGACGCAAATCGATGTCCTCGGCCAAACGATTTCTATAAAACAATATACTCCCATCACTTAAAAAAAACAATAAAATAATCAAACTTTTTTACCGATCAGTAAGCTGACGTCAACCGTAACTTGTTTTAATGACGATAAATCGCTTTCATTCAATTTTTTGGCATTGCGTCCCCAATGCAGCGGCGACATCTCTACTAAATCCCCTTGCAGTCCTGCCGGAATTTCAAACTGATATTGAATCGGTATAATGCGAGCATCTTTATAATGCTGCTTGAAGCGCTTGACAACCGGCGTATTGTCATAAGCGGCATGCTGGTCGTTAAGCTCATACAAAAGATGCCGCAGCTCAATCAGATAGTTAGCATTAGGAATAATCTTTAAGAGCTGACCACCAGGCTTGAGAATGCGATCAAACTCCCGGTAATCGGATGGTGAAAAAAGCTCCATCACCTGATCAAACGATTCATCAGCAAATGGTAGGCGTCTAAGATCCGCTACACAAAAGAACAGATTGCCCGAAAGCTGCGTAGCCAGTTGGATGCCGGCCTTAGAAATATCAAAACCAATTGCGGCATCCTGCTGTCCACGTAAATCTCCCAATTGAGCCAGTGGCGTTCCTTCACCCGTGCCAACATCCAAAATCGTCTGTGATTCATCTGGCAGCTCGGCATTGATCTGTTCAAGCATTGGCAGGAATAGCCCCGCATTAAGCATACGGCGTCTTGACTCAAACATCGTCCGATCATAGTCGGTACCATTGCCGTTATTTAAAAAATAAAGGTAGCCATGCTTGTTGAAGTCAATCGCATGTCCCTGCTCACAGACCAGACTGTTTTCAAAAACGCCTTTGATCGGCGCCTGGCAGACCGAACAGCGAAACAGCTGCCGATGAGCGTTGACCCATTGCCTTTTGATTGCTACTTTTTTCATATTTGCTCCCTTCGATTTGCTCATGATTTCTCAATCCTAAGCGTACAGTTTCTGCTATTATATAAGTGTATATTTTTTTAAGGAGGGCTTCGTTTTGACTGAAGACTTTTTAATTGGAACCTACACCAGTAAATCCAGCCAAGGAATTTATGGCGTAACTTTAGATACTGAAAAAGAAGAACTGACCAACGTACGCCTGGTAGCTGCCTCTGGTAAGCCGGCCTACCTGCAATATGGCGCACAAAAACGGCTGTATGCCTTGAAGCAGGATGGTGAGCTGGGTGGCGTGGCATCCTATGATCTGTCTGGTGACACGGCCAAACTGATTGATGCCAAATTGGAAAAAGGACCTACGCCAGCCTACATTGGTGTTGACGACCATCGTCATCTGCTGTTTTCGGCCAATTACCACACCGGTGAGCTGAAAGTCTTTAAAATTGCTGAAGATGGCAAGCTGACTCAAACCGATTCTGTCGTTCACCAAGGGGAAACCGGTCCCCAGCCTGAACAAGACGCACCACACGTTCATTATATCGACTTGACGCCGGACAATCGTCTCATCGTCTGTGATCTGGGGATGGACCTGGTTGTTGTCTATGACGTAACCGATGACGGTAAGCTGACGGCGGCATCACGCTATCAGTTTGAACCAGGCTTTGGTACGCGCCACCTGGTCTTCCATCCAAATGGCAAGATCGTCTATGTGCTGGGCGAATTAAGCAGCAAGCTGGCCGTAATGCGCTACAACGCCGCAGACGCCTCGCTGACGCATCTGCAGACCATCAAGACCATTCCTGCCGACTGGACTGCCCACAATGGTGCGGCGGCTATTCATATTTCTGCTGATGGACGCTTCGTCTACACATCCAACCGTGGTGAAAATACGATTGCCGTTTTTGCAATCCAGCCTGACTTTACGGTGGCTCACATTCAGTCAATCAGCACGGAAGGCGACTTCCCACGCGATTTTGAATTGAGCCATGACGATGCCTATCTGGTTGGCTCAAATCAAAACAGCGACAACCTGACGCTGTACAGGCGCGATGCCAAATCCGGGATGCTGACGCTGTTGCAAAAAGATGTTGCCTGCCCAGAACCGGTTTGCGTCAAACGCTGGCCTAAGTAGTTTCAAACGAATCAATAAATAAACGGGGTGCCTAATCAGCGTCCCGTTTATTTATTGACTCAACTTTTTCAATTGCCGTCTTCATATCACTTGGCATAGGCGCGTTCAATTCAATCTGCCGACCCAAAAACGGACTGTAAAAGCTCAGCCACTGACAATGCAATGCCTGACGATCCATGACGGCCGGTCCGCCATACATAACATCCCCCAGCAACGGATGATTCAGATAGCTGAAATGAACCCGAATCTGGTGCGTACGTCCCGTATGCAGCCGAATCTTGACAATTGAAGCCTGATCAGTTGCATGTGTCAGCCAGTATTCAGTTACCGCTGCCTTGCCATCCAAGCCAACCTGTCTTTTTACGAATGACTCTGGATCACGCTGAATCGGTGCATCAATATAGCCGTGAGCAATCGTGATACGACCACTGACCAAAGCCACGTACTCTTTTTTAACCGTATGATGCTTGAGCTGATCATCTAAAACGGCATGGGCAAAACGATGCTTGGGAAAAACCACCAGGCCACTGGTATCCTTGTCCAGACGCGTAGCGACATGAGTAACCTGATTTTCATATCCCTGTTTTTGGTAATAGTACTTAACACGATTGACCAAGCTGTCTTGAACGGCTACGTTATGAGCCGGTACCGTTGCCACTCCGGCTGCCTTATTGATTATCAAGAAATCGCGATCCTCGTAGGCAATCTCAAATGGTGCCTGACAAGCCGGTACATGATCATTGGGAACCTCAGGCGGCAATTCAATAGCAAAGCGATCACCTGGCTCGACCAGATCAATGGCCCATTTTGGCTCATGATTGATCGTCATTTGTCCGCCATGAAAAATCGCAACCTTGATTAAAGAACTGGTAACGCCACGCTGCTTTAAAGCCGAGCGCAGCTTAATCGGTTGATTGCCAGTATAGACCCAGGCAAACTCCATTATTGGATCCCCCCAATAAACGAATCCTTGACCCGATCCCAAAAGTTGGTGTGCCGATACTTGGCAAAGCGGATTACCTTATCGGAGACGCGATATGAAACATCAATCAGACGACGATCTTGCGTATCCATCATAATCTGATCACGATCGCAGCTCAAAACCGTTCCTGAGTCATCGGGCAATCGCAAGGTCAGCTTGGTATCCGAGCCAAATACAACCGGTGAGCCCAGCGTCCGAAACACACGATTGTTCAATGAAGCCATTTCGCCCAGCTGAAAGCCAATAATCCGCGGATCCAGAATTGCCCCGCCTACTGATTTATTGTAGGCCGTCGATCCGGTTGGCGTGGAAATAACCAATCCATCACCACGGAAACGCTCAAACAGCTGGTTATTGATATAGACGTCACAAACCATGGTCTTAACTATATTGCGCAGCGTTGACTCGTTTAGTGCTACGCGACGCTCAACCTCGCCATCATCGTAGGTGGCGCTCATTTCCAACAGTGGGTAGCTGACGGATTGACCACTGTCGTTTTGCAAACTTTCAACCAAGTCCTCAACTTCAAAATTACGCCAATCAGTATAAAAGCCCAGATGTCCGGTATGGATCCCCACGAAGCGAATCGTTGACAGACGATCCTCATAATGATGAAAAGCCGAGATCAGCGTGCCATCGCCGCCAATTGTGATGACGATGTCTGGCTGCTGGTCATCATAAGTAATTGCGGTCTCTTCTTCCAGACGATTCAGCAACAGCTTGCGCACCCGCAGCGATTCTGGTGACTCATAGTTAAAAATGGCTACCCGCATTGATCAATCCGCTCCTTTTTTATCTTCCAGCGAAGCATTCAGCAATTCGTCAGGCGCCTGCTTGCGACCAAACAGCGTCTGCGCCTCTTGAATCTCTTCTCTGATCTCCGACATTTCCTCATCCAGTTTAAAAGCCGCCTCGGCCGCGCGCTGTAAGCGATCAGAAAGCTCCTTGGGAAAGGCGCCCTGATATTTATAGTTTAATGAATGCTCGATCGTGGCCCAAAAGTTCATGGCCAGTGTCCGAACCTGAATCTCTGCCAATACCTTTTTTTCGCCGGTAACCAGCTGAACCGGATACTCGATTACGATATGATACGACCGATAGCCGCTTGGCTTAACGTTGGTTACGTAGTCACGCTCTTCTAGAATCGTCATATCATTGCGCTGGCGAAGCAAATCAACGACTTGATAAATGTCCTCGACAAATTGACACATGATTCGCAAACCAGCAATATCTTGCATGTCTTGTTCCAAACGCTCTTCTAAGACATGCCGCCGTACCATTTTTTCTTTAATACTGTCAACTGGCTTAACGCGGCCAGTAACAAATTCAATCGGCGAATGCTGATCTTGATCCTGGAATTGTTTGCGCATGCCCCGCAGCTTGACCTTTAATTCATTGACGGCTTGCTGATAAGGTAATAAAAAATGCTGCCAATCTTCAATCATTGCAATCCCACTTCCTTGACAATCTCTGTTTATTTTATCATAGTTTAGCCATGACTTAACCAAAGACTATCGGGTTCAAGAATGAAATCAAGATTTTACAAATCCCTTGATCTGTCAGATGCTTGATCAAAATCATTTTATTTGATGATCAGCTCAAAACAGATCACTTTACATCTTGCACTTTCTTTGTAAAAATAACATTGTTCAATCATCGATTATTCTGTAATGAACAGGAGGAGCAGCCAATGCTCGAAATTCATCTTTTTGTTAATCCATTAGGCATGCGCTGTTTTTGCTGCGAACAGGATGTTTTGCGCATTGACCAAGAACTGCGCACCAAAGTCAACTATCAGTTCGTTCCATTGTTTAACATGGAAACCATTCAGCAGACCATGGAGCTCTATCACTTAAACGTCCATGATCTAAGTGTTCGGCAGCAGACTTCGGCTACGCTTTACCAGATTATCTTGGATTATAAAGCAGCACTGTTTCAAGGACGCAAACGTGGCCGTCACTATCTGCTCAGGCTTCAGTCGGCACTAATTAACGACGGGCTTGACTACTCAGAAGCACTCGCCAAAAAGATTGCTCGGCAGGCTCAGCTTGATTTGGACATGTTCTGGGAAGATCGTAAGTCGGAACTGGCAGTCAAAGCCTTTAAAAAAGACCAGTACATGGCTGACGAAATGGGTGTTACCCAAACGGCTACGGCAGTTGTTTTTGATTCTGAGCAACCGGTCTATGGGTTTATGATCAACAATTTTGATTATGAATCGCTGATTGAGTCCTATCGCAGTCATCAGCTCTGCTTGCATCAAACTCCCCAAGAATTTGCTCAAAGCTATAACGACAAGCACCATCAGTCAACATTACGTATCCTTTAGATATTTGCCAGCTGCTTTAGGTAGCCCAGCTTGTGCTCATAGCTTTTAAACCATCGTGGCCGTTGAATTATTTTTACCTGAGTCTGACATCGAATAATCCCTGCCAAGGCCAATTCTTGAGTATAGCAAGCCAATAAGCGATGCCGTACCAGATTGATCTGAGCCGGGCTGAGGCATGGCAATGGCAGCCATTTTACGCTCTGATTCAATAAATCATACCATTCCGACCAGCTCCAGCCTTGACCAAGGGTGCACTGCTCAAGGCTTAAAATCACGGATACTCGCCACTCTAATGGTGACTCAGCCATTAGGTCCCATTGTGGATGCGTATCATGAGCAACCAGCGGACAAGTACTGAGGGTGCCATGTCCCATTAAATAGGCTTGATCAGCCAGTCTACGCAGTCGTGGCGCTGCAAAATAGACTTGCCGCTGCAGCTGTCTGGTTTGTTGTATCAATACTTGCCAAACATCTTGAGAGGCTGGGAATTAACTTAACCTCTTAACTACGTATGGATAATAATACCTTAGCGCAGTAGCTGGCTAGCAGTTTAAACACTGATAAATCAGCATTTGACCGACCTAGCCATCCTTGCGGAGGTTCGAAGGCAAACTCCGAAAATCGGTTGCAAGCTAATTTTCGGAGTTTTTTCTCACTCTCTTTCTTTGATAGTTGGGCTGCTGACGACTTAAATCCCAAAACGGCAAAGTCAGCTGCTGCTCGTGCCATTGCAGAAACTGAGCCGCTTTATACGGGCGCAGCTGATGCGCATAGGTTGGCCCCAAAAACCAGCGATAGGCAATTCCCAGCTTGGCATATCCTTGATTACGCTCGATCAGACGTTTCACGCTCAGTGGACTGCATTGAAACTCAATTGCTATCCACTGATCATTAATTCTGGTTAAGACATCCGGTCGCTGCCTGACGGTGGGCAAATAAACCTCTGAATAGCTGGACCATCCTTGCAGGGCAAGCCATCTCTCAATTTGGTGCTTACCCAGTTGGTGAATGATGGTTTCGTTGGCATCGCATCTGCTCTTGGCATAATGAGCAAAATATGGGCGATGGTCGCTGCCTTGACATAGATGGACTCTTTGACCACAGTCGGGGCAATAATATGTCCGTTGCGTTTTTTTAACTTCATTTTGCGCCCAAACCAATTGATCATTCCACAAAGCGGTCTGCATGATTACACCTCCACTTTGCTATATGTCAAAAAACAATTGCTGGCATTAAAAAAGCTGAATCATTGAAACAATTCAATGACTCAGCCTTTTGTTAATCAAAATACGTTCTTACCAATTCCAAAGCTGCCTGTTTCATCAGTGGTTTGCCATGCTCTAGGATAACGTCTGGCGTCAGGTTGGTTTTTTGTCCATATTCATAGGCTAAAGCAAGCTGATCCTTTAGCTGCTGTGAAGACAATGAGCCATCGTCAATAAAGGTCAGCAGCAAATAGTCACTGTCTTGATAGCGATAAAGATCAGATACCGCATAGATATTGCCTTGTGCAAGCTTTGCCAATGCAATCAGGTCCTCAAAATCATCAATTCGCAAAACACAGACGTTTTTTTCAATGTCTGGATTGGCAATTGCTTCCTCAGGCTCATCGCCAGCAGCTGAATTTGTTTGTTGGTCGTGAGCTGTCTGCGGTTCTTGACGATCTCTACCAACCAGTTCTTTTTTGATCAGGTTCGTGATTTGATCTTGGTCCAGTGGCGGCTGTCCGGTAGGCGTTCCCTTTTTTAGGCTGGCCGGATCGGTTTTGGTAATATATAGCTCTAAACCGTCTTGTTGGGGACGAACCTGAAATGTAACCAGATCATTGTCTTGGAATTGATGCTCGGCATCAACCTCTTCCAGAATGCTGTAAAAGAAGTCTTCAATCTGTTGATTGTGATTCAGCAAATCAAGTACGGTGATACCACGCTCATTTAAATCTTCATTGTTGAGCAGTACGCGAATCGTATTTTCGTTAATGCGTTTCATTTCCATAAGCATCGCGCCCCCTTTGATTCGCTAATTTCTTATCCGATCGTTATGACCTTTAAAACCGAAAAGCCGAACGATGTCAAATGTCTATTTTTCATTATATCATTCTTTTTCCAGTAACTGTTCGATTAAAAAATAAAGGCGACGAAAAAATCGCCACCCCTTTAAAACAGATTTGCCTTACGACGTGCTTCTGCCAGTTCCAGTGCCCGTACCTCACGTGGCAAGAAACGACGAATCTCGTCTTCGTTGTATCCAATCTGTAATCTTTTATCATCCATAATGATTGGTCGTCTCAGTAGACCTGGATTTTTGCGAATCAAATCATAGAGCTCGGTCATCGACATTTCATCCAAATTAACGTTTAAGCTTTGATAAGCCTTAGAGCGTTTTGAGATAATGTCTTCTGTGCCGTTTTCAGTCATTCGCAAAATATTTTTTACCTCATCCATACTCAAAGGTTCAGAAAAAATGTTGCGCTCGGTTAAAGGAATACCATGTTCCTTTAACCAGGCCCGCGCCTTACGGCAAGATGTGCAACTTGGAGACGTGTATAGTGTAACCATTTGTTGGGCCTCCTTTAAATCAAAAACATGTTTAACCTTGATCACTCCATAAACAATTATAACCTATTTTAGAATGATTTTGAACCACTGCAAGGAATTTTCTTGACTTTTTGTAAGTAAAATTTTTGTCGATCACTATCTATACTAATCGGTAGTCAAGATTAATCTGCCATTAAAAGATATACATTTTCAATAAAAATGGTCATCAATGATTAATTAATTGTGCTTTCTAACTCGTTATTCCCAATTACTGTTAATCAGCGGTATAATTAAGACAATTAAGATAAGGAGGAGACACTTATGCTTTCACAAATCAGTTTTACTTTTGGCTCCATGCCAGTTCTACTCGATATCGTAAAGAAACACCCAGATCGTGATTTTCGGCTGCTGCAAGCAAACGGCGACAACAGCAAACTGGCCTTGTTTGATCTATCGGGCAAGCCAAGCATTTTTCAAAGTCCGATTACCTTAGAGTCCTTATACAGCGTCGGTAATGACAAGTTTAAAGGAATTTTACATTTTGAGTCTTTTGAGCTTGGTGCAGACGATCGGAACCTGTTACGCAAGCAGGCTAAGCTGGCTCTTGACAGTGCCGATCATTCCAAGATGACGACTGGCTACATGTTCTCACGTCCTGATCAAACCAATGCAACAATTTTAGTTACTACCTGGACTAATGCCGATGCGATTGATGAGTGGACCAGCAGTGCCGACTTTGCACCAATTGCCGGTTACATGGATCACAGTCCACGCAGCGTCTACTACTACGAAGATTATCGTCCAGCTGAATAAAGAAAATGCAATGCATTGTCTGCATTGCTCTTTTATTTTATATGGGTCTACACTATCTGGTATTGGTGATCGCCAATGCCAGATTTTTTCGTAAAAAAAGAGGGCAAAAGCTGTCCCCTTTGACGTTAAGATTCGTAACGTTATCAAGGCACAGTTGTCTTACCCGATCTCTCGCTGCCCTTACTGCGGTTTTGAGACCGTTATTAAAAATGGCGCACAACTCACACGCATCTGCTAATTTCGAAGCAAGGCATCACTCTTCACCAATGTGGACAAAGGTCAAAAATAAAAAGCATTCCGCCATCCTGACAGAATACTTTCAAAGACGGTCCGTACGAGACTCGAACTCGTGATCTCATCCGTGACAGGGATGCGTCCTAACCAAAACTAGACCAACGGACCAAAATTGCGGGGGCTGGATTTGAACCAACGACCTCCGGGTTATGAGCCCGACGAGCTACCAGGCTGCTCTACCCCGCGATAATTAAAATAAAGTGACCCATGCGGGATTCGAACCCACGATACCAGCGTGAAAGGCTGGTGTCTTAACCGCTTGACTAATGGGTCATTACAAGTGACCCGTGCGGGATTCGAACCCACGATACCAGCGTGAAAGGCTGGTGTCTTAACCACTTGACTAACGGGTCATAACGGAGAATGAGAGATTCGAACTCTCGCGCCGCTTTCGCGACCTACACCCTTAGCAGGGGCGCCTCTTCAGCCACTTGAGTAATTCTCCAATGGGTCTAAGTGGACTCGAACCACCGACCTCACGCTTATCAGGCGTGCGCTCTAACCAACTGAGCTATAGACCCATATATTACAAAAGCGGGTAACGAGAATCGAACTCGCGACAACAGCTTGGAAGGCTGTGGTTTTACCACTAAACTATACCCGCATTAAGCTAATGCTTAATTGCTTTAATGGCGCGGGACGGAATCGAACCGCCGACACACGGAGCTTCAATCCGTTGCTCTACCAACTGAGCTACCGAGCCATATAAACGGTCCGTACGAGACTCGAACTCGTGATCTCATCCGTGACAGGGATGCGTCCTAACCAAAACTAGACCAACGGACC